>DAOLDO010000001.1:0-35731 GCA_035327325.1 Chloroflexaceae bacterium
AGCGCGGCGCCCCCCCCGGCATCAGTCGCGGGGCGTTGACGCTGCTCGGGCTGACCCTGCTGGTCCTGCTAGCCATCCTGCTCTTTCCTGCCCCGCTATCCCAGAAGCTGTTCTGGGCCATGGGCGGCGTCTGCGGGCTGCGCCCGGCCCACTCCTATTTCGCCGGCAGCGTCCAGCTGCCGCTCGAAGCGCGCATGACCGGCATCTACGGGGGTGTGAGCATCACCCTCGGCTGGCTGCTCGCCACACGGCGTTTCGGCGCCACGCGCCTCGGCAGTCGCGCGGTGCTGGCGCTCCTCGCGCTGATGTTCCTGAGCGTGGTGGCCGACGGGATGAACTCAACCTTCACCGATATTGGTCTGGCGCACCCGTACACCTCGACCAACATCACCCGAATTGTGACCGGCCTGCTGTCTGGCGTGAGTATCGCCGCAGTGGTGGCGTGGGTCGTCGCCGCAGTCGCGCGGCCGACGGTGCGGCCACCACAGCGCCTGTTCCGCGCACCACACGAGCTACTCGCACCCCTCGGCCTCTGCGCGCTGTTTGGCCTGCTCGTCGTGAGCCAGCAGCCCTGGGGCTACGAGCCGATCGCGCTGCTGAGCGTCGGCGGGGTCGTGCTCACCGTAGCCGGCTCGTTGCTCCTGCCGGTGCTGCTGATCGGTGGCTGGAGCAACCGGGTCAGCGCCCCGCGCCTGCTCGTCGGGCCGGGTACGCTCGCGCTGCTGCTTGCCTTCGCGCTGCTCGCCGCTACCGCCTCGTTCCGCTGGAATACCATCGGCATCCTCGGCTAGCTTTGGAAAGGACCGCGTTCGTGTCTACCACTTCGACGGCGCCGCAGCGGGGCCGCAAGGCGCAACCTGCGCGGCGCATCCGCCCCTTGCAGGTCGCCATTCCGGCGCTCCTGATCGGCTTCCTTGTCCTGTTCTTCGCGAGCCAGAATCGCGGCGGTGGAGGCGGCGGTGCAGTCGCGCGGCTGGACACCGAGGATGTCCACGCCCTGCTGTTCAGCCCACTCGACCCGCAACAGATCTTCTTCGGCCACCACGGCGGCATCAAGGTAAGCGGCGACCAGGGCAGCAGCTGGCAGGATGGCTCGCTCGCCGGCGCCGACGCGATGAGCCTTGCCGCCTCGCCGCAGAACCCGCAGCGGATCTATGCGGCCGGGCACGAGGTCTTCTTCCGCAGCGACGACGGCGGGCAGAGCTGGGCGCCGGTTGAGGGTGCGCTCCAGGGCGCCGATATTCACGGCTTCGCGGTCAGCCCCGATGATGCGAACCTGGTCTACGCCTATGTGGCGAATGCCGGGCTCCAGATGAGCCGCGACGGTGGGACGACCTGGCAGCCACTCGGCCCTGTGGGCCAGCTGACGGCGCTGGCGGCGGGGGCGGGCGACCAGCTCTTCGCGGGCACGGCGACCGAGGGCGTGCTCGAGTCGACTGACGGCGGGCTGAGCTGGCAGCGGGGCGGCCTCAGCAGCTTCGGGACACAGATCAGCGCCCTCGCAATCGACCCGCGCAGCGGCGAGCTCTACGCCGGTGCGATGATGGGCACCATGCCAATGCTGCACCGCCGCCTGGAGAGCGGAGCGTGGGAGACGGTGTCGTTCAGCGGGACGAACCCGATCCTGGCGATCGCGCTGAGCCCGCACGAGGATGGCCTGCTCGTGCTCGTCGATCAGGCCGGGCGGGTTTACCGCAGCCGTGACGGTGGCCAGAGCTGGGGATAGACAAGGAGACGACGATGCGCTCGCTCGGTAAGAAAACGCTGCTGATCACCGGAATGCTGGTCTGCCCGTGCCACATGCCGCTGCTGCTGCCGCTGCTGGCGACGCTGCTCAGCGGCACGGTGCTCGGGGCCTGGCTCAGCGCCAACATGGGGCTGGTGTTCCTGCTCACCACGCTGTACTTCGTCGTCGCGCTGGTCGTCGGCATCCGCTGGATCGTCCGCGCGCCGAGCGCCGGCTCACGGCCAGCGAACGCGACGACATGCCGCCCGGCTGCGGTCGAGCGCCCGTCGAATATCTCGACGGCCCCTGAGCCGACCAGGGCGACAAGCGCCGGTGAGCTCGCATAGCTCGTTCCACCGTTCCCGCACGATCTGAATCTGACGAGCGCCGCGGAGCAGACGATGCATGCAGCACGGGAAAGCCGGAGTGGACGGTACGTTGACATGGTCGCGTCGGTCTTGCTCCTCGCTGGTCTGCTTGTCGTGTGGGCGCGGCCCGCAGCCTCGCAAGGAGTTACAGTTGACGCGGCACGCCTGCCGCGTCTCACCACGCTCTACTTCCCGCAGACGGGGCATCATCTGAGCAACCGCAGCGGGTTTCTCGACTTCTGGCGCGCAAACGGCCAGGTGCCGATCTTCGGCTACCCCATCACTGAGGAGATCGTCGAGCAGGGGCGCATCGTCCAATATTTCGAGCGCGCCCGCTTTGAGTATCACCCGGCGCTGCTCGGGCAACCAGGGCAGGTACAGCTCGGCTTGCTCGGACGTGAACTGTTCGCCGGTGCGGCGCGTCCGCAGTTCGAGGCGGTGGCCATGAGTGTGGATGGCGGTCGCTTCTTTGCCGAGACCGGCCTGGCCATCGAGGGTGAGTTCCAGCGCTTCTGGGAGCGGCGGGGCGCACTCCCGCTGTTCGGCTTTCCAATCAGCCCGCCGCTCGACGAGGATGGGCAGGTAGTGCAGTATTTCGAGCGCGGTCGGTTTCGGGCCAATCCAGGCGATATGGAGGCGTTCTACCGCCAGATGGAGCAGATCAACGGCATCAACCTCGATACGCTGTACGAGGTGCAGCTGGACGATGTCGGGCGGCAGGTGGCGACCCAGCGCAGCCTGAACACAAGCCCGGCGCTGCGTCTCGCCGGGGCACAGGAGTGGTCGCCGGGGCTCTGGGAGCGACGGATCGTCGTCGACCTCTCCGACCAGTGGCTTAGCGCCTACGAGGGCGACCTGTTGGTATACCGGGCGCCCGTGGCAACAGGCCGCGACGGCTTCAATACGCCCACCGGCACCTATGCCATCTACGACAGGTTGCCCGTGCAGACCATGACCGGCTCGCTCAGCGGCGAAAGCTGGTATGTGCCCAACGTGCCGTGGGTTCAGTATGTAGTCGGCGGCGTCGCACTTCACGGCACCTACTGGCACGATCTCCATGGAACCGGCGTGCGGCCATCGCACGGCTGCATCAACCTGCGCATGGTCGACGCCCAGTGGCTGTATCAGTGGGCCGATCTCGGAACAACTGTTACTATTCAAAGCTGATGTGGGGACAGAAATGGAACCGGACACAGATGACAGCACCGGCGACGATTCTGGTAGTCGATGACGAGGAGCGACTGCGCGAGCTGTTGCAGAGCTATCTCGCGCAGGCAGGCTTCAGGGTGCTGCAGGCCGCCGATGGATCTCAGGCGCTCGAGCTGGTTCGCGCCCACAACCCTGACCTGCTGGTGCTCGATCTGATGCTTCCCGGCCTCGATGGGCTGGAGGTCTGTCGCCGGCTGCGCACCTTCTCCGACGCCTACGTGCTGATACTCACCGCCCGAGCTGAGGAGATCGACCGCGTGGTCGGGCTGGAGGTGGGCGCCGACGACTACTTGACCAAGCCCTTCTCGCCGCGCGAGCTGGTGGCCCGCGTGCGCGCGATGCTGCGCCGCCCGCGCGGCGGAGGGGGACGAGACGAGCTTCCCTCGGCACCCGTCCAGCCCGTGGCCTTTGTGCTCGGCGCGCTCCGCATTGACCATGACCGTCACGAGGTTACCCTCGATGGTATGCCGCTCATGCTCACTGCCACCGAGTACGACCTCCTCATCACGCTGGCCACGCACCCTGGCCGTGCTTTCACCCGCGCTCAGCTTCTGAGCCAGGTCTGGGGCAACGACTACTTCGGTGACGACCATGTGGTCGACGCGCATATCGCCAATCTGCGCAAGAAGCTCGGCGAGGACCCGGCCCAGCCGCGGCTGATCGAGACCATCCGCGGGGTGGGCTACCGGCTCAAGGCCGGCCCAGCATAGCGGGAGGCTCCCATGCCCTTCTGGCGCCGTGGCGGCCTGCGCACCCGCCTCTTCCTGGCCCACCTGCTGGTCATCATCGCCGGTATGGCCACGCTGCTCCTGGTCACCTTCAGCACCGCCCCGACCCTGCACGACCGGTTGATGGTCGAGCTGCTCGGCCCGGAGCAGCCGATCGCGGACGACCCGGCGATGAGCGCGATGGAGCAGGCGACCAACGCGGTGTTCCAGACGGCGATGCACCAGGCGTTACTGCTCAGCGGGGGCGCGGCGACCCTGGTAGCCGTGGCGGTCAGTCTGCTCGTATCCGCCCGCATTGTCACACCAGTGCGCCAGATGCTTGCGGCCAGCCGCCGCATCGCCGAGGGACACTATGTCGAGCGCGTGCCTGCCGCCGGCCACGACGAACTGGCGGCCCTGGCCGGCGCGTTCAACATCATGGCCGCTGAGTTGGAGGCGGTCGAACGCCGGCGGGTGGCCCTGATCGGTGATGTGGCCCACGAGCTGCGCACGCCGCTGGCAACCATCGAGGGCTACACTGAGGGCGTGCTCGACGGCGTAGTTGCCCCGTCCGAGGAAATCTGGGCGCTCATTCATGACGAGGTGGGGCGACTGAAGCGCTTGGTCGCCGACCTCCAGGAGCTCTCGCGCGCCGAGGCCAAGCAGCTCATGCTCCACCTGGCTGCGGTGGCGCTGCCCGAGGTGGTCGAGCGGGCCAGAGCGAGGCTCGCACCGCAGTTCGCCGAGAAGGGCGTTGCGCTGGTCATGGCGGCGCCGGCTGATTTGCCCCTGGTCATGGTCGACGCTGACCGCATCCTGCAGGTACTGGTCAACCTGCTGGGCAACGCGCTGCGGGCCACTCCGGCCGGCGGGCTGGTGTGTATGCGGGCGCGAGCCGACGTGGGCGCGGTGGCGATCGAGGTGACGGACAGCGGCGTGGGCATCGCCGCGGAGCACCTGCCGCACCTGTTCGAGCGCTTCTACCGCGTCGACAAGGCCCGCTCGCGCACGCTTGGCGGCCACGGTATCGGCCTGACTATCAGCAAGGCCCTTATCGAGGCCCACGGCGGGCGCATCTGGGCGACCAGCGATGGGCCGGGGCGGGGCGCCGCCTTCGCCTTCACCCTACCCCGGCATAAACCTTGATCGGATCTTGAGCAAACGCGGCACGGAAGCTTGACCTTACTGCGCTATCATCAGCACAGAGGCGAGAGCGACACGCGGAATGCGTGCAACAGTAGAGGAGGACCGACGATGATGAGCGGATTTGGCGTGATGGCCGGCCTAGGCTGGCTTGGGATGCTGACGATGCTGCTGTTCTGGGTAGGTGTGCTGGCTCTGGTCATCTGGGGCGTGAGTAACCTGTTCCCCACCCGGCAGCTCACTACCGAGACCGACGCGGTCGAGATTGTCCGGCAGCGCTTCGCCCGCGGCGAGATCAGCCGCGAGGAATACCTGCAGGTCGTCGAGACGCTGCGCTGAAGGAGACGATGATGCGACTACGATGGCTAGGTGTTACCGGCGTGACGCTCCTGCTCGTCAGCCTGGTGCTGACCCTGGTTGGCCCGCAGCTCTGGCCCTCAGCCTACTTCGGCGCTCGCGCCGGGATGATGCCCACAGGGATGATGGGCGGCCAGGGCGGGATGACGAGTGGCGGGATGATGGGCACCATGATGGCCGACGATGGGGTGATGCAGTCGATGATGAGCGGCGAGGTGGGTGGCGACCCGGCCCAGCCCTTCGACCTGCGCTTCCTCGACCAGATGGTGCCCCACCACCAGATGGCCGTCTACTCGGCCCAGATGATGCTTGCGAACTCGGAGCGGCCCGAACTGCGCGATCTGGCGCAGCGCATCATCAGCGCCCAGCAGGCCGAGATCGACCAGATGGCGCAGTGGCGCACCAGCTGGTTCCCTGACGCGCCCGCTGCGCCGTCGCTGACGATGATGGGCGGCCAGGGCGGGATGATGGGCGGCGGCATGATGGGCGGCCAGGGCGGGATAATGGGCGGCGGCATGATGGGCGGCCAGGGCGGGATGATGAGCGGCGGCATGATGGGCGGGCAGGAGCAGATGGACCGGCTGTTCCTCGAGATGATGATCCCGCACCACGAGGCGGCGATCAGCATGGCCGAGCAGGCCCTCGCGGAGAGCGAGCGCCCTGAGCTCCGCGCGCTGGCCGAGGCGATCATCAGCAGCCAGACCGCCGAGATCGACGAGATGCGCGGCTATCTGCGGGACTTCTTCGGCATCGCCACGCCGTAGCTAAGCCAGGGAGCTCATGCAGACCCAGACCCACTTCCTGATCACCGCGGCGCTCGGCCACCTCGGCCGGCGCCGCGCGGCATTGCCTATGCATATGCCGGCGCTGCTCGTCGGCTCCGTACTGCCCGATGTGCCCTTCGCGCTGCTGAGCCTCCTCTATGGCGCCTACTACCGCTGGATCGCACCGCCTGCCGAGGGCGGCGACGTCCACGGGATGCTGCACTTCAACCTGTTCTACACCGACCCGGTCTGGATTATCGGCCACAATACGCTGCATTCGCTGGTTGTCATCGGGCTGCTCGCGTTGGTCGGGACCCTTGCAGGGCGGCGCGGCCGACGCTGGGGCTGGCCGCTCGTCTGGTTCGCTGTTGGCGCCGGCCTGCACACCGTCGTCGATATCTTCACCCACCACAGCGATGGCCCACTCTTCCTGTTTCCGCTGAACTGGTCTTACCGCTTCGCCAGCCCGCTGAGCTATTGGGAAGATGCGTACTATGCCGACGCGGTGCGCCTCACCGAGTATGCGCTGAGCGCGGTCTGTCTCATCTATCTCGCCGCAAGCTGGTTCGCGAGTAGGCGGCAGCGTCGCCGTTCGATCCACTCAGAGCGCCCTTGAGCTAGGGCTCTTGCGCGGCGAGCGCCTCCCATGCAATGGCGCCGATGCCTGCAAGGGTTAGCCCGACACCGATCCCTTCCAGCAGGCCGATCGGCTCGGCGAAGACGGTGGCGCCGAGCAGCAGGCCGAGGACCGGAACCAGGAAGAAGAACATGGAGAGCCGCCCTACATCTCCCCGTCGGATCAGCCAGTACCAGACGGCATTGGCAACCGCGGTGCCCGGCAGCGCGAGGAAGAGGAGGAGCCCGAGGAAGCTGCTGTTCCAGGCGATCGCAACCCCAGCCTCCATGATCGCCGAGACGAGCAGCAGGGGCAGGCTGCCGGCAACCAGCTGCCACGCGGTGAGCTGTAGCACATCCAACTGGGGCTGCATCCGCTTGGCAATGATCGAACTGGCGGCCAGCCCGAGGGAGGCTGCCAGTGCGAGCAGCGGCCCGTCAACGCCCGCGGGGCCGGCAAAGGCCGGTGCGGCGATTAAGACGCCGCCAGCTAACCCAAGAAGTAGCGCGGTCCACTTTCCGCCGGACATCCGCTCGCCGAGAAAGGTGGCAGCCAGAGCGGGGACGAGCACCGGCTGAAGATTCCCGAGCACTGCCGCAACCCCGGCCCCGGTCCGTCCGGGGCTGAGAAACATCGCGCCAAACGCTACTGTCGTCGCCGTCGCGGCAAGCGCTGTGATCCAGGGCCAACTGTCGCGCGGCGGCATCAGTGTCCGGCGCGAGGCCACGAGCAGGCCCAGCAGGGCCGCCCCGCCGACCAGCCCCCGCAGGGCGGCAAACCGCAACGGCGGGGCAAAGGCGAGACCGGCTTTAATCGCCACAAAGCACAACGCGTACACCAGGGTCAGACCCAGCACGATCAGCAGGCGACGCGCCCGTCCTGCCTGGCAGGTAGACTGAACGCTCACCTGCATTGCCGTTCTCCCTTCGATGCGGCTTGCGTGGGCACGGCGGGCATCGGCCTAGGAACGGAACGTGCGCCTGGCCGTGATGCGGATGCAGATCGGCACGAGGACCAGGAGCACCGTGATGGCGGCTGCCCAGGCGACCATCCAGCCGAAGAGCGGTGCGACGAGGACGGCGATCAGGATCAACCCGCAGAGCCAGAGGCTCACGGTCAGGCCAAACGTTGCGGGTAGATCGTCTCCGAGCCAGCGTGGGCGTTTCATCGTGTTCCTCCTCGTTGCGATGATGCTCCCCGTCGCACAGGCACGAATTCTGTGCGGCGGGGAGCCGAACATACAAGCCGGCCCTTCCCTACCCGTGGGCGGGCGTTGCGACAGGTGCCTGTTCCGTCGCGCTCCCCGGCTGTGTCGTGTGCAGCCCAGGCAACCTGGTGCGCTTGAGGAGCAGGGCGTTCACGGCCACGAGCAGCGAGCTCCCCGCCATCGAGAGCGCGGCGATCTCCGGGCGCAGCAGCAGCCCGAACAGTGGGTAGAACAGGCCGGCGGCAATCGGGAAGGCAATGGCGTTGTAGCCCACGGCCCACCACAGGTTCTGGCGCATCTTGCGCACGGTCGCTCGACTGAGCGCAATCGCGCCAATCACGTCGTGGGGGTCGCTGCGCATCAACACGACATCCGCAGTCTCCATAGCGACATCAGTTCCGGCGCCGATGGCGATGCCGACATCTGCCTGAGCCAGCGCCGGCGCGTCGTTGATCCCGTCACCGACCATGCCGACGAGCTTCCCCTGGGCCTGGAGCGCGCGCACCTTGTCGGCTTTCTCGCCTGGCAGCACCTCGGCGAACACGGTCGTGATCCCCAGTTCACCCGCGATGCGCTTGGCCGTCGCCCGATTGTCTCCGGTGAGCATCACGACTTCGATGCCGAGTTTGCGCATGTCACTGACCATCGCGATTGACGTTGGGCGGATGGCGTCGGCGATGGCGATGATCCCGGACAGGGCGCCATCCACAGCGGCGTACACCACCGTCCGCCCGGCGCCCTCGAGCGTCGCGGCCCGCTCCCCAAGGGGGCCAAGGCTGATGTTGTTGTCGCGCATCAGCTTCCGATTGCCGGCGAGCACCACCCGCCCATCCACCGTCGCTCGCAGGCCGTGTCCGGGAATCGCCGCAAAATCGGCAGCGTCGGCAAGCTTCTGGCTGCGCTCCCTGGCATACGCCACGACTGCCTCAGCCAAGGGATGCTCGCTGGACTGTTCAGCTGAGGCTATGAGCCACACCAGGCCATCGATCGATAGACCGTCGTCGTTTGTATCCACCTCGACGACCTGAGGCTGGCCCACGGTCAGCGTCCCGGTCTTGTCGAAGATCACCGCCTGCAGCTGCGAGGCCTGCTCGAGGGCAGTAGCATTTTTGTAGAGGATGCCGTTCAGCGCCCCAAGACCAGTGCCGACCATCACCGCCGTCGGCGTCGCCAGGCCCAGGGCGTCGGGGCAGGCGATGATCACCACGGTGATGGCCAGGGTCAGCGCGAAGATCAGGCTCGCCCCAGCCACCCAGTACCAGCCCACAAAGGTCGCCAGGCCGAAGACTACGGCCGCGGCAACCAGCCACTGGGCCGCTTTGTCGGCGAGGCGCTGGGCGGGCGCTTTCGAGTTCTGCGCCTGCTGCACCAGCTTGACGATCTGCGCCAGGGCCGTGTCGGCGCCCACCCGCGTCGCGCGGAAGCGGAAGGTGCCCGTCTTGTTGATCGTGGCTCCGATCACGCTGTCGCCTGGCTTTTTGCTCACCGGCACGCTCTCGCCGGTGATCATGCTCTCGTCCACGTTCGACGCGCCCTCGGTGACGAGGCCGTCGACAGGGATCTTGTCGCCCGGCCTGATCAGCACAATGTCGTCGATCAGCACCTCCGCTGTGGCAATCTCCACCTGCTCACCGTTGCGGATCACCGTGGCTTTGGGCGGGGCCAGATCGAGCAAGGCGCGGATGGCATCGGAGGCTCCGGCGCGAGCCCGCATCTCCATCCAGTGGCCAAAGAGCACAAAGGCCAGCAGCACAACCGCCGCCTCGTAGAAGACCTCGCTCTCGAACACAAAGGTCGCGCCAACGCTAAAAAGGTAGCCCGCGCCGACCGAGAGCGCCACCAGCACCGACATATCCAGGGTGCGGTTCTTCAACGCGCGGTACGCGCCGACGAAGAACATCTGGCCGCCCCAGAGCACCGCCGGCGTGGCCAGGATGAAGAGCAGGAGGTCGAGCGGGAGGCCGAACGGCACAGGCAGCCGCAGGTTGAATACGTCGGTTGCCAGGGGCGAGTAGAGCGTCACCAGGATGCCGAAGATGAAGGTGACCCAGAAGCGATTGCGCATATCGCGGACCATCGCGTCCATCGTCATCCCGCCGCCGTGGCCCATCTCGTGGGCCATCTGATCAATCTGGTCGTGGCCTGCCCCCGCGGGCGTAGCGGTGTGTCCAGTATGGGCTGCAGCTTGAGCCAAGGTGCTGCCAGGGGGCGAAGCCGCCGGGGTCGCGGCAAGGTGGCGCGGCAGCGACTCGCCGCGGCAGTGGTAGCCGCACCGCTCGATCGCCTGTCTGATGACGTCCGGTCCGACCACCGTTTCATCGTAGCCAACCGTCACGGTCTGGCTGACCGCACTCGCCTCAACGTGATGAATCCCGGCGACGCGCCGCAGGGCTGTCTCCAGCGCCGGCGCTGAGCTACCGTGCAGGAGGCCCTGGGCCTCGAAGATATCCTCGCGCATGACTCACTCCCTCCGTGCGGGCGAGCGCCCGCGTTTGACTGATCCTGCCCACAGCATGCGCCCCCAGGTTGAGGCGGGCTTGATCACAGGCTGAGCTCCGGCTGAGTGATCGCGGCGGCGTCAGCAGGGTCAGCCTCGGTGTCGAGCCGCCAGGCGCGTAGGGCGAGTAGCTCGTCGAGATGGTGAAAGGTGGACAGCTCCCCCGCCCAACGGCCTATGTCCGGGTGCGCCATGTCGAGCAGCGACAGCCCGCGCAGCTCGGGGCGTAGAATCAAGGTGGGAACGTGACACGCCAGGCGCTCGTTGGTCTGGGCGCGTAGGATAGCTATAGCCCGCGAGAGGATCGCCAGGTGCTGCGGCGATTGGAGATGCTTCCACACCCCACGGCGAGGCGCGGCCAGATGAAAAGGCGTGAGCTGCTCGGCGAGTTGCACGGCGATCACGCGCTGCGCGCCGAGGCGCTCGGCAACGTCAACGGGCATGTTGTTCACCAATCCCCCATCGACGAGCACAGCGCCGCCGTATTGGACTGGAGGGAAGATTCCTGGTAGCGCGGTCGTCGCGAGCATCGCCGGCACAAGTGGCCCGCTGTCGAGCACCACCTCGCGCCCGCTCACCAGGTCCACCGTTACCACGGCACAGCGGATCGGCAGATCGGCGAACGTCCGCTCGCCAAGCAGCTCGACGGTGAGCGCTTCCCGCTTACGGGGGCCGATCAGCCCGGCCCGCAGCGGGTCGGAACTAGCGATCCGCCGGAGCTGCGTGGCGCGGAAAAAGCGGTCGAGCGTGTCGAGGCTGAGGCCGGCGGCGTACATCACGCCGAGAGCGCCGACCGAGGTGCCCACGATGATATCGATGGGTACCCGGAGGGCACGCAGCACGGCGAGCACACCGAGATGGGCTCCACCACGGCCGCCCCCGCCACTCAGCACGAGGCCCAGGCGGCGTGGTCCTCGCGGTGGCCGGCAAACGGGCTCGATCATGCCTTGGCCTCCTCCCGGGGCTGACGGTACAGATCCTCGCGGCTGAGCGGTAGGGTAGTCTGCCCGGTGCCATCCGGTTTGCTCAGGAGCAGTTGCACGATGCCGATTTGCCCACCGGCAAATGCGTGGGCTGATGCAGCCATGTAGAGCCGCCAGACACGGTACCGCGTCTCCCCGACGAGCAGGCGCGCCACCTCGGAACGCGCCTCGAGCCGGCGCACCCACTGCCGTAACGTCAGGACGTAGTGCTCGCGCAGGCTCTCGAGGTCGCGCGTCTCCCAGCCGGCGAGCTCGGCCGCTGCAACCATCGTGGCCGGCAGCACCAGCTCGCCGTCGGGGAAGACGTAGCGCTGAATGAAGGTGCCCTCCCGCCAGAAGGTACGGGCGATCCAGGCGCTCAGGCCGCCTGCAACAGGGGCGCCGAGCACAATTCCATGGTTCAGAAACAGCCCGCCCGGCCGGGTCAGCCGGTAGGCCTGGGCAAAGTAGGCCGGCAGCTTGGCTTTGCCGACGTGCTCGACCATGCCCACACTGACAACTTTGTCGAAGCGAGCGCCGGCCGACAGGTCGCGGTAGTCACGCAGCTCGATCCGACAGCGATCCTCCAATCCGGCCGCCCTGACCTGCGCGCGGGCAAAGCTGGCCTGCGCCTCACTCAGCGTGATGCCGAGAGCGTGCGCACCGTAGTGCTGGGCAGCGTGGAGCACAAGTCCGCCCCAGCCACAGCCGATATCGAGCAGCCGTTCGCCCGGCTGAAGGCGCAACTTTCGGCAGAGATAGTCGAGCTTCGCCACCTGCGCGGCCGCGAGATCCTCGGCGCCGGTCGGAAAGTAGGCGCACGAATAGACCATGCGCTGATCTAGCCAGAGCTGGTAAAAGTCGTTGCTGAGGTTGTAGTGCGCCCGCACTGCCGCAGCGTCGCGGACGCGCGAATGGCGTGGGCCGACCATACAAGGCGCGCTGGTATTATGGAACTTCACATGTGGCGCAGGGCCATTCGGCAGCATCTGGAGCTGCGCGAGGAGCCGCACGCTCCGCAGCGGTGAGCGGAAGTAGCCGGCCAGCTCAGCAAGCAGACCGACAGCCGCCTCGACGTCGCCCTCAAGATCGTAGTCGTCGTGCAGGTACGCTTCAGCCAGCCCAAGCTCAGAGGGTGGGTACAACATGCGCCGAAGCGCACCGGGGTGGCGCAGGACAAGCGTAAACGCCGGCGCAGCACCCGCGCCCCTCTGATCTCCTGAGCCGTCCCAATAGCGCACCGCAAAGCCGCGCGCCTCGGGTGGCCCAAACAGCTCGCACAGGATGCGCCTCGTCGAGTGTAGAGGCGTTGCCCGATCGACTTCAGTTGTGCCTGCCTCCTGCAACCTGAGGTCAGCAGCGGTCGGACTCCGCACCTCGCGTTTCGTCGTATTCATGGCCCGCTCCTGACATCGCTCGCCAGGCTTGACACTCTGCAGCGCAGAGCGCAAGACACTATCGGCTTCGAACTCGCTACAGCAGACGTCTTGCCCCAACGGATCCGGTTGTTCGGCTACGAATCGCCCGGACACGCCGGGTGTGTGCTTGTAGTGTCGTCGTTTGCCCTGAGCGGTCGCTGAGGGTCAGTTGAAGTCCTGCTGAAGGGTGAGTTCGTTTGGTTAGCGCATCACAATGTAGTTGAACTGATGACCGTTATAGTGTAGGTGGAGGCTTGCACGACCCGTAATGCCGGCCTGCTATGCTCAAGCACGTGAAACCAGGCGCACAGAATCGCCTGAAGCTGGAGCAGAGCATGTTTTCGACGCTGCGCGCCCGCTTGTTGGTCAGTGGAGCGGTGACTATTGCGGTCATTTTGGCATTGGCGGCCTTCCTGGCGATTGAGCGATTTCAAATGAACGCCACGCTGGAACGGCTGACAACCCTTGCCGCTGCGGCTGCACAGGCGCGTGAGCTAAGCCTCTACGCTCGCTCCAGCGCCCACGATACGACGGCTCACTTACTTGGACACGCAGACGCGCGTGAGCGTTATCAAGAGCACGAGGCAGCGTTCGATGAGCGTGCGCAACTGCTCCAGGGACTGGCAGCTAGCGGCATGCTGGACGACCACGTTGGTGAAGAGGTGACCGAAATTGTGGCAACCTACCAGGGATATGATCAGGTTGCCAGAGAGCTTCTTAGCCTCTCAGCCGGTAATGTGCTTCCGGTATCGACTCGCACTGAGCAGTCGCTCACCACCTTCGAGCAGATGTCCGACACACTCGAGGCCCAATCCCTGGCCCTCTATGAGCATATCAATCACGATGTTCAGTCTTTACAAGAACACCTCAACGCGCGTAACCGGCAGATGTTGAGTTTGCTCGCAGGCCTCGCTCTGGTGATCGTCCTCCTCGTAACCGTAATTCAGGCGATGGTGCTGCGTGCTGTAGGCGCTCCCGTCCAGGCATTGCGGTCCAGTGTCGCGCGATTTACGCGCGGTGAGCATTCGGCTCGCGCCGATGTCATGCGCCAGGATGAGGTCGGCAGCCTTGCCCTGGCGTTTAACGAGATGGCCGATACGATTGCGCAGCAGAGCGCTGAACTGCGACGCCAATATGATGCTGCTGAGGCGGCCCGGCTTGAGGCCGAGACGGCACAGCACCGCGTCGCCGAGCAGCTTGCGCTTATCAGCGAGCAGCAAGGGGTGATCAGGGAAATGAGTGTGCCTGTCCTCCCCTTCAGTGCATCTGTCCTTGTGCTACCACTGGTTGGAGCACTTGACACCGCGCGGCTCAGCCTGTTGCAGCAGCAGGCGCTCCATTCCATCGAGCGGACTTCGGCCCGGCACCTCATTCTTGATGTGACAGGAGTACCTGTCATTGACACACAGGTCGCACAGGGGCTCCTGCGCGTTGTCCAGGCTGCACGGTTGCTAGGTGCAAAGGTAGCGCTAGCAGGTGTGCGACCTGAAGTAGCTCAGACGATGGTGAGTTTAGGGATTGCGCTGGAATGGACAGCGACATACGCGTCACTCCAGAGCGCCATTGGGCAGGTGAGCCGTTAACTCTGCGCGGAATCGCGTGCACCGTCTCGAAAAGTGCCTCAAGCTCGCCGGAGCACCAGATCCCGATTCGTACCTCGCGCACTTGACCATGACGGTCGATCAAAAAACTGGTTGGGATTACACTCACGTAATAGGCACGGCTCACGGCGCTGCTGCCTCAATCTGCTTGACCACGTCGAGCCAGCGATCCTTAACCTGTAGCCTGGCAAACCCGGCGCGACGCACGTTCTCCACCGTCTCGCGGTTGATGTTGGCGCCGCTCAGGCGCACGACCAGCGGGTTGAGCAGCCGCCTGGCCCGGCTGAGCAGCGGGCGGTGCGACAGGACATGCTCGAGCAGCAGGAGCTGGTCGCCCAGGACAAGGACGCGCCGCAACTCACGCAGGCCAAGGATGGGGTCCGGTACCGAGCAGAACACGCACGTTGCGATCACCGTATCGAAGCTCGCGTCAGGAAACGGCAATGCCTGGACATCGGCCTCGCGCAGGTCAATCATGATCTGCTCGCGTGCTGCGCGCTGGCGGGCCTGCGCGAGCATCCGCGGTGAGAAGTCGATCGCCGTAACTCCTAGCTCGGGACGGTAGTGGGCCATACCCCTGCCCGTACCCACGCCCACCTCCAGCACGCGCGGTCCGCGGACACGCCGCCAGAGCTCTGCCCGCCCCGGCTCCAGCATGCGCTCGCTCCCGCGGGTGAGCAGGTCGTAAAAGCGCGCGTTACGGTCGTAGCGGGCTCGGGTTTCGAGCGTGATGTGGCTGTCGCTGGTATCCATATGAACACCGTCCTTTCATGAGCGGCTCAGTTCGGGAGCACGGCCTCATAGCGCTTTGCGAGGAACTCATTACGGCAGCCCCGCGAGCAGAAGAAGTAGGTCTGACCATCCTCCACAAAGCTGATCATCCACAAGGAAGTCCCATTAGAGAGGCCAACCACGGTGAAGTCGCGATCCACAATCTCGACCTGCTCGCCCAGGGCGATGCCGTGGCGATCGGCCAGCACGCGGTCGAGCACGACCTCGTAGCTACCCTGCGGCTCCGCGCCCGCGGCGAGGCGCCACGGGCCACCGCCCTGCTTGGGGTCGTAGCCGACCAAGTAGACCGGCTGCTTCTTCTCGTGGAGGTCGAGGATCACGAACTGCGAGAGGATCGGGATCACGCGGCTCCCGCCCGTGCGCGCTGCGGCCGCGGCGCCCAGCGGCAGCAGCGAGGAGACGCCCAGCAGGTTGCGCACCTCGTCCTGGGCCACCACGACTGAGCCGGGCGTGTTGGTGAGGTAGGCCGCGATCTGAACGAACCTCCCGCTGAGGAAGCCGCCCAGGAGCAGAATGAGCATCACCGCAAGGGCCACGCTCGTGACGCTCAGGCTGAGGCGCGCCCAATCCTGGATCAGGTTACGTCGTGCGAGCGCCATAGTGGTTCCCTCAGCATTTCCAGACCATGCGGGCTACCCCTGGGGCAGGTGTGGAGGGACCGCGGCGCGGCGCGGGAAGAAGGCTGGTGTCCGGGCCATGTAGGCGGCGTACGCATCGCCGAAATACTCCAGCGACTCGCGCTCCTCACGCCGGGCAAGGCGGACGTACATCACCACAAGGATCGGGAACATCGCCAGCGTGAGGATCGTCGGCCACTGGAGCAGGAAGCCGATCATGATCAGCACGAAGGCGACGTACTGCGGGTGCCGGATCGCGGCGTACGGGCCGGCGGCGGCGACCTGGCCGCTCCGTTGGGCCTGGTACAGTACATCCCAGGCGCGGGCCAGTAGCACGAAGCCACCGCCGATGAAGACGTAACTGAGCAGGTGGAAGGGGCTGAAGTGGGGGTCGCCCTCCCAGCCCAGCAGGGTGGACCAGAGGTGGCCCATGTTGTGGCTCAGCAGATCCATCCCCGGATACAGTCGGCCGAGCCATCCCGAGAGCAGATAGATGGTCAGTGGAAAGCCGTACATCTCGGTGAATAGCGCGACCAGGAAGGCCGAAAACGCACCGAAAGTGCGCCAATCCCTCTGGGTGCGCGGCTTGAAGAAGCTGAACGCGAACATAATGAAGATGGCGGCGTTGAGCACCACCAGCGGCCAGAGCCCGTAGGCCGGTATCCCCTCAGTCGTATCCATTGTGTTAACCTCTATCAGGTAAGCTCTCGCGACCGCCTAGTGGCGGTGCTGGCTATCACCGTTCTGCTGATCCGGAGCGCGGCCGTGGCCCCCGTGGCCGCCGTGCATAAACAGATGGAGGAGCGGGCACAGGAGCAGTAGCGCGTACGGCAGGTAGCCCCAGAGATGTGCCGTGTGCTCGGTGACGAGATAAAAGCCGGCGATGGCGAGAAAGGCGAGCAGGGCGAGCCCTGCCGGTGAGCGCAAGAAGCGCCCGAGGCCGCCCGCCGACGAATGATCGCTGTGCATACTGTTTCTCCTCGCGCCAATGTAGCGCTATGTTTGTCCCGATGCATCATCGGGCACCCCCCTGAGGCTCCGCTGAGGCTGCTCTTAAGGCTCCCTGAATCTGCCTCTGCCGGCATTCAGCCGCGGCTCAGGCAGGCCTCAGTCGGCCGTGGAATGCTGCTGGCAACACGTCTCAAGGAGGTTCTATGTCGTCAACACAGGAGCCAGCTGCGGTCAATGCCGCTGCACGCTCACGGCAGATTGCCGAAGTCCTCGCCCGCCACGGTCTTGGATATCTCGTCAACGTCTTCGGCCTGGAGCGCTATGTGCCGTTTCACCGGGGCCTGCTCGGCCACGCCCCTCGCGACACCCCGTACACACCGCCCGAGCATCTCCGTCTCGCGATCGAGGAGCTTGGCGCGACCTTCGCCAAGCTCGGCCAGTTGCTCTCGACCAGGGCCGACCTGCTCCCGCCAGCCTATCAGCGCGAGCTCGCCCTGCTCCAGGATCAGGTTCCCAGCGTGTCAGGGGATGCCATTGTCGCTGTGGTCGAGGTGGAGCTCGGCGGCCCTCTGGCGGGCCATTTCGCCACGTTTGAGCGGGAGCCGCTGGCTGCCGCTTCGATCGGACAGGCCCACGCGGCGACGCTACCAGACGGAACAGAGGTGGTGGTCAAGGTGCGCCGACCGGGCGTCGTCGCCCAGGTCGAAGCCGACCTCACCTTGCTGCGGGGCCTCGCCCAGACCGCACAGCGGCGCTGGTCGGCCGCCGAGCAGTACGACCTGGTCGCCCTTGCCGACGAGTTCGCGCGCACGATCCGCACCGAGCTTGACTACACCCAGGAGGCGCGCACGGTCGAGCGCTTCGCAACGAACTTCTCCACCAACCCGAACATCCATATCCCACGGGCCTTCTGGTCTCATTCGACTGACCGAGTACTCACACTGGAGCGTATCAGCGGGCTCAAGGTCACCGACATCGCCGCCCTCGACGCCGCGGGCATCGACCGCCGCGCGCTGGCGCGGCGGGCCACGGACGCAATCCTGCAGATGATCTTCGAGCACGGCCTCTTCCACGCCGATCCCCACCCCGGCAACCTCTTTATCGAGCCCGACGGGCGGATCGGGTTGATCGACTTCGGCATGGTCGGGACGGTCAGCGAGTCCGCCCGCGACGCCCTGGCGGCCGTCATGCTGGCGGTGCTGAGCCGCGACTACGAGCAACTCGTCGAGGCGCTGCTCGCCCTGGGCTTTGCGCGTCAGCGGGTCGATCGGCGGGCTCTGCGCGCTGATCTGGAGCGGCTGCTCACCCCGTACTACGGGCGTCCGATCGGCGAGATTGCCCTCGGGCCGCTGCTCGAGGCCGCCTTCGCGACGATCCGCACCCACCGGCTCCAGCTGCCGGCAGACCTGGCCCTGCTGCTGAAGACGCTGATTATGAGCGAGGGCATGGGCGCGCAACTCGACCCGCATTTCCGGCTCGCCGAGGCGATCGCACCCTACGCCCAGCGGCTGCTGCAGCAGCGCTACGCGCCCCTGCGTATAGCGCGCGAGTTGGCGTCGGCCGGCAGTGGAATGGCCAGGCTCGGCCTGGAGCTCCCGGCGCAGCTCCGCCAGATCGTCGCTGACCTCGAGCGCGGGGGACTGCAGGTCGGCTTGCGCCCAGAGGGCGTCGAGCCGATCCTGCAGCGCCTCGAACGGCTGGCGAATCGGCTCGTGCTCGGCATACTGGCCGCCGCCTTTATCGTCGGCCTGGCTGTGCTGCTGGCGGTCTTTCAACCCGCAGGGATCGAGCGCTGGGCCGGCGCGCTGTTCGCCTTCGGCTTTGCCGCTGCCCTGCTGCTGGGGATCGTGCTCGCCTGGAGCATCCTGCGCGGTGGGCGGTAGCACATCGCCCGGCTCGGTCTCACATGAGGCTCCACTCAGCCGACCTGCGAGTCTGGAATACCGATAATCTCGTGTCGTGAGGGCAGGCCCCCATAGCGCCTAGCAACGACGAGGTAAACCCACAGGCAGGCAGCCAACCAGGCCAGCCCCGCAGCATAGCCGGCGATGACATCGCTGAGGTAGTGAACGCTCAGGTAGAGCCGGCTAAAGCCGATCAGCAGGATCAGCAGGCTCGCCCCTCCCCAGACCGACAGCCTCGCCGATCGGGCCGCTGTCTGAGCTGCGACAAGTGCGGACAGCAGCCCGTAGGTGACGAGTGCGATCATCGCGTGCCCGCTTGGAAAACCCGTGCTTTCTTCAAAGCGATCCCCATGCCCAACGACTGGGCGCAGCACCTCAAAGTATTCCTTGAGGACACGGTTGAAGACGATCACGCCGCCAACAGCTACTATCCATAGAAACAGTTCTGGCCAAGCGCGCCGAAACATAAGGTAAGCGACTACAGCTGCCGCAATAAAGAGCAGGCCATTTCCACCGAAGAATGACACTGCATTCATGCTTAGCGTGATCCAATCAATATGACGATCGTTCAGATCATGAAGCAGAGTCCCGAGCCACACGTCTACACGATTTACCGGGCTGCCAATGGCGTACAACACGCCCAATAGCGCAAAGACAACGACGGCGACGATGGCCGTAACAAGCAGGATACGCGGAGGAAAGCGCAGTTCAACCATCGCGATGTGTCCCCTTGGTGTGCAGTGTACTCGTGTAGCATGAGGCGTTCGGCCGGTCGCGTGAGACGAGCTCACTTCACGATACAAAGCTGCCAAGCGTTTGTCAATTGCCTGGAAAAGATGGGCATGAATTGCACGAAAGAGCTGCTTGTCTTGTGGTAAAACAAGCAGCTCTGTATGAAGTGGCACGCTCTCCAAATCGCAGCTCTCTCACTCGACGATCAGCTTGCCGCGCAGCATGCCCATCTGGCACTGGAACTCGTACTCACCGGGGGTGTCCGGCAGGAACTCCACCGGCACCGTCTCGCCCTCGGGCAGCTGCGCGCTCTTCTTGAAGTCGGGCAGCAGCACCATCTCGGAGCAGGCCGACGACTCGGCCCGCACGAAGTTGAGCCGCACCGGCTTGCCGCGCTCCACGACGATCACATCGGGTGTGTAGCCGCCCTTCACCAGCACCATCAACTCCTGATAGCCGCCGGCGCTGCGCGTGGCGCGCACGCCGGGCTTCTTCACCAGCCAGAAGAACCAGACAACCAGAGCGATGGCCGCGAGGCCGCCGACGATCACCGCAATCTTATCGGGGGACATGGCGTTACTCCTTCATTGCATGGAGGGCGCGAGAGGAACGCGCCCCTATGTACTCATCCTAGACTCGAGGCTTCCAGCGCTTCAGCCGGTTAGCATTGCTGATCACGGTCACGCTGCTGAACGACATGGCCAGGGCGGCCAGCAGCGGCGAGAGTAGCAGCCCAGTGAAGGGGTAGAGCACGCCCAGGGCGACCGGCAGGCCGAGGGTGTTGTAGATGAAGGCCCCGAAAAGGTTCTGGTAGACGTTGGCCATCGTCGCCCGGCTGATCTGGATGGCGGTAACCACTCCGGTCAGGCTCCCCTTGATCAGGGTGATGTCAGCCGCCTCGATCGCCACATCGGTGCCCGTGCCAATCGCCAGGCCCACGTCGGCCTGGGCCAGGGCCGGCGCGTCGTTGATCCCATCGCCCACCATCGCGACCTTCTTGCCTTCGAGTTGGAGCCGCTGCACGTTGAGCGCCTTGTCCTGGGGTAACACCTCGGCCAGCACCCGGTCCACCCCCACCTGCCGCGCGATCGCCTTCGCGGTGCGCTCGTTGTCGCCAGTGATCATCACCACCTCCAGGCCCAGCCGCTTCATCGCAGCGATGGCGGCCTGCGAGTCCGCCTTCACCGTGTCGGCCACGGCGACGATGCCGGCGGCCCGCCCGTCGAGGATCACAAACATTGGCGTCTTGCCGTCGTCGGCCAGCCGCTGCGCCTCGGCCTCCAGGCGGCCCGGGTCGATCCCCGCCCGCTCGAGCAGCTTGCGATTGCCGATCTGCAGCTCGCGCCCATCCACGGTGGCAATCACGCCATGGCCGGGGACGGCCTCGAAGCCGGCGAGTGTGCCCGCGGCTAGCCCGCGCGCCTCGGCCCCCTCGACGATCGCCTGGGCCAGTGGGTGCTCGGAGGCCCGCTCGACGGTGGCGGCCAGGCGCAGCACCTCGTGCTCGTCGTAGCCCTCGAGCAGGACGATGTCGGTGAGGGCCGGCTTGCCCTCGGTGATCGTGCCGGTCTTGTCCAGCACCACGGCGTTGAGCTTTGCCGCAGTCTGCAGCGCGTCGCCCGAGCGGATGAGGATGCCGTGCTGGGCGCCTAACCCGACGCCCGTGGTCAGGCTCATCGGCGTGGCCATGCCCAGCGCGCAGGGGCAGGCGATGATCAGCGTCGTCACCGCGACGATCAGGGCGTAGGTGAGGGCCGGGGCCGGGCCGAAGACGTACCAGACCACGAAGCCCACGATGGCCAGGATCATCACCGCCGGGGTGAAGTAGGCCGAGACCCGATCAACAACCCGCTGGATAGGCACCTTGCTGCCCTGGGCGTCCTGCACCAGCCGGATAATGTTGGCCAGGGCAGTGTCCTTGCCGACCCTGGTGGCGCGGAAGACGAAGGCGCCGGTCTTGTTGATCGTGGCGCCAATCACCTCGTCATCCATCTTCTTCGACACGGGCAGCGACTCGCCGGTGATCATGCTCTCGTCCACCGCCGACTGGCCCTCGACCACCACGCCGTCCACCGGGATCTTCTCACCAGGGCGCACCACGATCAAGTCGCCGACCAGCACCTCCTCGACCGGGATGTCCTGCTCCTGGCCGCCCCGACGCACCCGGGCGGTGCGGGGCTGGAGCCCGATCAGCTTCTTGATCGCCTCGGAGGTACGCCCCTTGGCCTTGATCTCGAGGGCCAGGCCGAGGACCACCAGGGCGATGACCACGACGGTGACGTCGTAGTAGACGTCGGTCATCGCCTCGTCGGGGAAGAGCTGGGGAAAGAACAGGGCGATGGTGGAGTAGAGCCAGGCCACGCTGGTGCCCAGGGCGATCAACGTGTGCATGTTCGCTGAGCGGTGCTTGAGCCCTTCCCACATGCCGACGAAGAACTGACTGCCGGAGTAGACCAGCACGGCCAGGCTAGCGAGGCCCATCACGAACCAGGTCCACCAGAGGGCCTCGCTCCCGCGGGGAAGCCAGTCGCGCAGGCCGGGGATCAGGTAGGGGTAGGAGAGGACCATGGTCGGGACGCCGACGGCGGCGCCGAACCACCACTTGCGCATCAGCGAGCGATACTCGACGGCGGTCGCCTCAGCCTCGCGGTCCTGCTCAGGCGCGCTGGCCTCGGCGGCACGGGCGGCCTTGTAGGGGCCGGCGTGCTCCACCGCGCGGGTCAGCAGCCCCAGGTCGCCGATGACCGGGGCGTAGACGACGCGCACCTCGTTGGAGGCAGCGCTCATGGTCGCGTCGAGGACGCCGGGCACGGCCTTGAGCGCGTCCTCGATCCGGGCGACGCACTCAGCGCAGTAGAGGCCGCTCACCTTGAGGCGCAGGTTCTGGTCGGCCGGGCGGAAGCCGGCCGCGCGCACAGCGCCGAGCAGGGCCGCGACGCTCGTCTGTGCCGGGTCGTACTCGATAATAAGTTGCCGGCCTTTGACGTTCGCATTCACGCGCGTCACCCCCGGCACCAGGCCGACGGCGCGCTCCAGTGCCGGGGCGCCGGCCCGCTCGAGTTCGGCGAGCGGTAGCACGAGACGGGCCGGAGCGGCTCCGCCGGGGGGAACGCCCGTCGTTGGCGATGCAGGCGCGAGGTAGTGGGCCGGGTTGCGGTCAAAGGTGGCCGCGCAGTCGTTCGAGCAGAAGTGGAGGACGAGGCCGTCAATGGTGCGCGTTGCCGCGGCTTGCTCGGGGGCAAACTCCATGCCGCAGACCGGGTCACGCAGGCTCGTAGGTGTAGGTACAGATGTAGATGCCGCCATCAGATTGCCGCCTTTCCTTGGAGGGTGGTCGTGCGGCAGAGGTGAGCCCTGCCGCCTGACGACAGCGTAGATGGCGGCGCTGAGTCCGGGCTGAGTCGTCACTGATAAGAGGCTTAGGGGTAGGCGCCCACGAGTACGCGGCACAACCAGACCGCGCTGGCCGTCGGGCCAACGGGGTGCAGCACGGCGAGCATGGTGAGGCTACCGCACGTCGGGCACGCCGTTCCCGCCCGTGCAGGTCGCTCCTGGCTCCGGCGTCTGGGGGCCCTGCTGGTATTTGGCTACGAACTGGGCGAGGCGCACATCGGCGGGGTCGTCGACGGCAAGCTGCAGCCCCCAGGCCGTGGCAACGACCGGCGACGTGATCCGCTCGTGGGGTGCAAGCAGGACGTAGGGGCGGCCGCGGGCGAGCCGTCGCAGCTGCTCAACCTGGTCCGCCGCAAGATCGGGCCGGTAGGCCAGCCAGACGGCGCCGTGCTCGAGCGAATGCACAGCCAACTCGTCGATCACAGGTTTGCTATACATGCCGCAGTTCTGCCAGGCCGGGCTGTGGGTTCCACCGGCGGGAGGGATTTGCTCGTAGGCGACAGGCGCAGCCAGATGCTCCGGCGCCAGGGACGGCAGGGTGACCACGCCGTCGATCACCTCTGGTACTGCCACGTCCGGCGCACGGGCCGGGCGCAGGACCAGCGTTGCCAGGACGGCGCCGAGCACACCGACGGCGGCCATGGCGGCAATGATCCGCCAGGGGCGGCGCGACTCGGCAGGAGCCGCACGGCCGCGGCGCCGTCGAGAAGATGGTTGTTGTGAGGTGGCTCCGGACATCTTTGTTCTCCTTAACACTAGCGCCCGCCCCT
Source organism: Chloroflexaceae bacterium (assembly GCA_035327325.1). GTDB lineage: Bacteria > Chloroflexota > Chloroflexia > Chloroflexales > Chloroflexaceae > CAIWXH01. The sequence goes on from DAOLDO010000001.1 coordinate 23,735, forward strand.
CGTGCCTGGCCGTACCAGGATGCTGTGTTCATAGCAGACGATTACAACCATCGTCAAACCGAGCGCTTTTGTGTCCTCTGCTGCCCAGACATGTGCGCCAGATACCACAACTTTGCGTGATTAGGTACATCCAGCGACCTTTATTTCACGCGATTCGCCCACTCTTGCCAACAACATTGCGCCTAGACCAGGCCAGTGTTAGGATACAGCGACTCAACCGGCTCGAGCAGAGGTAGCTATGCGCGGGTTTGTGATTGGTTTCGGCGTCATCCTCGTGGTCGGCCTGATTGCGCTCGCGGTCGCCCGCAGCGGCGAGGGCTCCGGCAGCCGTGCGAACCCCAACGACACGCGGTTGGTCGCGCAAGGCCGGATCGTCTATGGCCAGTACTGCGCCTCGTGCCACGGCGCCACCCTCGAGGGCCAGCCGAACTGGCAGGACGAGCTCCCGGAGGGCGGCCGGCTGGCGCCGCCCCACGATGCGAGCGGCCACACCTGGCACCACGCCGACGCGCTGCTCTTCGAGATCGTGCAAAAGGGCCCTGAGGCCAACCCGCTGCCGGGCTATGTCTACCGCATGCCCGCGTTTGGCGGCACGCTCAACGATGACGAGATCTGGGCCGTGCTAGCCTATATCAAGAGTACATGGCCGCCCGATATCCTGGCAGCCCAAGAAGAGGTTAACACGCAATCCCGTTAACGGGGAGGGATGATTCAGTGAGTTCTCGATCACGCCGTACACCAGCGGCGCGCGCAAAACGCCCTCGCGGCGGCCAAACCGCTCCGGCGACACCCTCGCCCACCCGAACGCTCAAAACTCCTCTGCCCAAGCCGCGTCGCCGACGGAAGCCGACTGACTTCCTGCTCCTGGGGATGGCGCTGTTCGTTGCGACGGTTGGCGGCCTGCTGATCTACCGCGGCGTCGTACGCGCAACCACCGGCGAGGGTGTTGCCGTGCTGACCTCCAACCACGTCGGTGCGGACGCACAGCCGGTATATAACTCGAATCCGCCGACCTCCGGCGACCACGTGACGAGCGAGGCGCCGTGGGGTATCTCGGCATCACCCTTGCCCGACATTGCGCTCGTGCACAATCTCGAGCATGGCGGCATTGTGCTGCACTACCGCCCGGATCTCGATGAGGCCCAGCGCCAGCAGCTCGAGGCCATTGCCCGCGAACTCCTCCAGCGCAACCGGAAGGTTGTGCTTGCACCGCGCCCGGAAAACGAGAACCCGATCACGGCGACCGCCTGGGGACGCATCCTCCGCCTCCAGACCGTCGACCCCGATGCGATCAGGGGCTTCTTCAGCGCTCACATCAATCAGGGGCCGGAGCGCGTGTCGTAGCACTGCCTGACCTTTAGCTGCGCCGGCGATGTTCGGGCCGGTGGCGCTCCCAGCGCGGCTGTCGACAGCAGGAGACCTTCGGGCGCGCCAGCAGCATGGCGCCGGCGATGAGCACAAACATCGCGGCGACAATGTGATCGCTGTGGGCGAGGATGAGATCCACCATACCTGTTCCCCTGGCTTAACGGCGCACAGCACGACCGATGACTGCCCATGGTCCCAACTGGTACCAGGCCTGCACCTGGAAGTCGTGCGCCTCAAGGGCGGCTCGAAACTCCTCGGCCGTAAACTGGGTCTGGAGGGGATGGTCGAACAACACGGACACGGGCCACGCGGTGGTAAAGCCGCGGAGCAGGTCCTCGAAGTAGAAGACGCCGCCCGGCCGCAGGACGCGCGCGACCTCGCCGAGAGCGTCGCGCCAGGGTGGGATGTGGTGGAGGATGGCGTACTCGACCACGGCGTCGAAGCTGCCGTCCGGCGCGCTGATCGCGGTTGCGTCGCCAACGTACGCCGCGACACCCCAACCGCCGGACGCAACGCGGGACCGGGCCAGCGCGATCATCGCCGGGTCGAGGTCAAAGCCGACCGCGCTCGCTGCACCCAAGGAGGCGAGGATCTCGAGACCGACCCCCCGGCCACATCCAACCTCGAGCACGCGCTCCCCACGCAGCCCGTTCCGACCGCCCAACAGCAGCGGCGTCTCGACCCACCGTTGGGCGGCGGCCCGCAGCGGGTTGTTGACGACAGCGAACTCCAGCGCATTCAGCTTCACAACGCTACCTCTTGCGGTTGTCAGTTAAGAGAACTTGCGTTCAACAAAGCCGTCATGTTCCAGCGCAAGCGTGGATCGAGTTGCTCCAGGGAGGCCACTACTGTGTAGACAACATCGCCCTGACGCTCTCCACCAAGCGGTTTGATCTGGATGATCTTGCCCGGCAACTGTAGCTCGGGCAGTGCGTCAAATGTGATCGTCACAGAATCGCCCTCGCGCAGTTTGACGACATCTAGTTCGGTCAGGTCATCGGTCTCAATTTTCCAGTTGCTCAAATCGGCGATCACAATCGCCGCTGTGGCTGGACCAGCCAGAGCTCCAATATCGATGTTCATCTGGGCCACTGTGCCCTCAATGGGTGCGTGGAGCGTTGCCTGATCGAGCTCAAGTTGAGCTTGATCAAGGGCGACCTGAGCGGCATCGATCGCAACCTGGGCCGCTATCAGATCGACTGTTCGTGGGGGGGCAGCTATTTGATCCCGCGCTGCCTCGGCTTGAGCTACGCCGGCTACAGCTACATCGAGTTGGGTAGTGCGAGCAGGGCCACGCAAGCGGGCTACGTTCGCCTCAGCGGCAGCTACTTGCGCTCTAGCGGCAGCTGCCCGGTCATCATCGGGCGGTGCAACAAGTTGATCGCGCCTAGCTTGTGCATCGCGCACCTGGGCCTCAGCAGCAGCGATGCCCTCTACCTCGGCCTGGCGTGCCTGATCCCAGGCAACCTGAGCCTGCTCCATAAGCCGTTGCCTATCCTGGACCGCCCGCTCGGCCTCAGATTCGGCGTCGATAGCTGTCTGAGGCAGATCGCCGGGCAGTTTCTCAAGCTCCTGGTTCTCCCAGTAAATTCGGCTGTATCCGTCCTGGGCGTTGCGTAGATCGTTAGCGGCCAGCTCCAGTTGGAGTTGAGCTGTGGTCTTCGCCGCCGACAGCTCATCGCGCCGCAGCGAGAGGTTCGCCTGGGCCTGGTCGAGCACAGCCTGAGCCTGCGTGAGCTCGGTGTCCTTCGGTCCGTTAAGCAGCCTGGCTAGAACTGCTTTTGCCTCAATCAGTTGAGCTTCCGCGGCAGTAAGATCAGGGCTCGTTACCGTAGCCACCGCCTGAGCCTGGTTCGCGCGGGCGGTGCTTACCGCAGCCTCGGCCGCCGCAAGGGCCTCAGGTGAGACGCCTACGGCCAGCTGATTGTAGCGGGCTTGGGCCTGCTCATAGTTCACCCTGGCCTGCGCAACCTTGAGCTCGAGCATTCGTGTATCAAGGCGTGCAAGAGGCTGGCCGACTTCGACACGTTCTCCCTCCGCAACCAGGATTGCGGCAACAGTGCCGGGGGTGAGAAATGAGAGCGTCACATCAACTGCCGGAAGCACTTTAGCTTCGGCAACTACCCCTTGTGTCCTCGTAGGGGCAGACGAAACACTCGTTGGCGCTTCCGCTCCAAGTGGATCCGAACTACGCTCACGGAACAGGAAGGCGGAGACTCCGCCTCCAACGAGGACAATAATAAGCGCGGGCAATAGTAGCCTCCACATGTGCTGCTCCTTTTCGTGGGCTAGAGGAGAACGCTACGTTCCCCGCGACCGCTGGCCGAAACCAGGCGTGCCTTCCTGTTGGAAAGCGAGCTTAGCTGCCGGCGCTGAGTCCCTGCTGAGTATGGACTGAGCGGTCTCTGAAGAATGAGCGCCGGATATTCCTCAGACGCGGTTAAGGTGCGACTCAGTTGAGCCTCAGCAAAGCAACGCATTGTAGGCGTGTCAGCTCGCCGCATTTACGTGAGCAGAATTGAGAGCAGGGTATGCTGAGTCCACGCTGGCGGAAGGTCTGGCGCGACTTGTGGAGCAACAAGACGCGAACGATTTTGGTTGTCATTTCGATCGCTGTCGGCATCTTTGCCATCGGCATTGTCGCAGGCTCGCGGGTGGTTCTGTCTCGGGATTTTAGTGAGAGTTATGCAGCAGTTACTCCGGCCAGCGCCACCCTTGTTATCGAATCGTTTGATGATGATTTGATCCAAACCATCCGTCGCATGCCGGAGGTACGCCTGGCCGAGGGGCGCCGTCGTCTCACGGCGCGCGTGAAGATTGGGCCGGACCAGTGGCGCACACTCCAGATGGTTGCGCTCGGAGATTTCACTGATATCACCATCAACAAGCTGCGCCTGGTTCGCGGAGTCTGGCCGCCACCAAAACGCGAATTACTCCTTGAGCGCTCGGCGCTCAGCCTGCTTGCGGCTGACGTCGGCAGCGAGGTCGTGGTTGAGCTAGCGGACGGCACCCAACGCACGCTAGGCGTAGCTGGACTTGCGCACGATCTGAGCCAGCCAGCCACCTTCTTCACCAACGCCATCAACGCCTACGTGTCGCTTGACACAATTGAATGGCTTGGCGAACCGCATACCTACAACGAACTATCCGTCGTAATTTATGGCGAAACGCATACACGAACCGAGGTGGAGCGCATTATCGCCAAAGTGCGCGACAAGATTGAGAAGAGCGGGCACACCATTATTCAAACTACTGTGCCAGTACCGCACCAACACCCTCTCGACAGCATGATTCGTGCGCTTATTCTTATCCTGGGCACACTTGGCTTCCTCTCTCTGTTTCTCAGTGTGTTTCTGGTGCTCAATACAATCTCCGCCTTGCTCACCCAACAAGTGCGTCAGATTGGCGTTATGAAGGCAATCGGCGCGCGTGCCGATCAGGTTGCGCGCATGTATGTCGGCATGGTGCTCGTCTTTGGCGCATTGTCGCTCGTTGTCGCCGTGCCACTTGGGCTTTTCGGTACGCGAGCTATCACCGCATTCATCGCTGGCTTGCTGAACTTCGACGTGACGACTGTTGGCCTGCCAGTTCAGGTGCTTGGACTCCAGGCAGTGACCGCGATCGTTGTCCCACCACTCGCGGCACTCTGGCCAATCCTCAAAGGGGCACGGATAACAGTACGTGAAGCTATTGCGAGCTATGGCGTCGAGTCAGGTGGATTCGGTACGGGGCGTATCGACGCGCTGGTGAGTCGCGTACGGATTTTTTCGCGCCCACTACTCCTCTCGTTGCGCAACACTATCCGGCGGAAAGCGCGCTTGAGTCTTACGCTCGCAACCTTGACGCTTAGTGGCGCAATCTTTATTGCCGTCGCAAGTGTTCGTGCCTCTGCGCTGCTTTCGATCGATGAGACGATCAGCACCTGGAACCATCAGCTACGTGTGACCTTCAGCCAAACATACCGCATCGAGCGACTTGTGTCTGAAGCGCTTGCTTTCCCGGGGGTTGCGCGCGCAGAAGGTTGGTTGGTCAAGACCGGGCTGCCACAGCGCCCTGACGGCAGTGAAGGGAACAGCATGACGATCACGGCGCTCCCCGCCGCTACAGATTTGTATCGCCCGCGCCTACGTGAAGGGCGCTGGCTGCAGCCAGGCGACGCAAATGCCATTGTCATTGATAGCGGCATTCTCAAAGACGAACCGGAGCTTACTGTGGGTAGCACCCTTGTGCTGAAGATCGATGGGCGCGAGATTGTATTTCAGGTTGTCGGCATCGTGATGGGTCAGATGCAGGGCGCCGTCGCCTATGTTGACTATCCCTCCTTTGTCTATGCGGCACGCGAGGCTGGACGTGCGAATCGACTGGCTATCGCCCTAGCATCGTCGAGTGACGCCGACGAAACGCGACTCGCCCAGACCGTTGAGCAGCAACTCCAGGCCACTGGTTTGCGAGTTCGGCTGACCGAGACTCGCGCAGACTTGCGGCTGCTCACGACGACGCACTACAACGTTGTGATCCTGCTGCTCCTTATCATGGCGATCGTCCTTGGGGTTGTTGGCGGCCTCGGCTTGATGGGCACGATGAGTCTTAACGTCCTCGAACGTACACGCGAGATAGGCTTGATGCGTGCAATTGGTGCGTCAAACCAAGCCATCTTGCAAATCGTTATTGTAGAAGGGATTTTGATTGGTGTATTTAGCTGGTTTCTAGGCCTGATCCTGGCGTTTCCGTTGAGCAAAGTCCTGAGTGATGCTGTAGGTATTGCCATGTTACAAGTGCCGTTGAGCTACACCTTTTCGTTTGGAGGCGTACTTCTGTGGCTTGGGCTCGTCATCGTGCTCGCCGCCGTTGCGAGTTCCCTCCCAGCCTGGAATGCGTCACGGCTGACGGTGAAGGACGTTCTCGCATACGAGTAAGCTCTGGCAACGTCGCTGGAATAGCTGAGGAAGGTTGTGATGTTCAGCCAATGGTTTGCGTCCAGGGCGCCGACGAACACCTCGAACCAGCGCACGCATCTGATCGAGCTTCGTCAGGTTGTGAAAATCTACCAGAGTACTGCGGGTAGCTTCACTGCCTTGAAGGGGATTAATCTGACGGTGGATAAAGGCGAGTTCATCGCTGTCGTTGGCAAGTCCGGATGTGGGAAATCCACCCTCGTGAACATGATCACAGGCATCGACCGACCGACAGGCGGGGAGGTCGTAGTCGACGGAACGGCAGTACATCGCCTGGATGAGAATCAAATCGCAGTTTGGCGCGGTCGCAACGTGGGCGTGATCTTTCAGTTCTTTCAGTTGCTCCCCACCTTAAGTGTGGTCGAAAATGTCATGCTTCCGATGGATTTCTCCAACGTCTATACACCGACCCAGCGAAAAGAACGAGCGCTTCAGTTGCTTACCGAGGTGGAAATGGTCGAGCACGCACACAAACTACCCTCGGCCGTCTCGGGGGGGCAGCAGCAGCGCGCAGCAATTGCGCGTGCACTCGCCAATCAACCCGCGATCATTGTCGCTGATGAGCCAACTGGTAATCTCGACTCTAAGACCGCGGAGGCTATTTTTCAACTCTTTGCACGCCTCGTCGCGCTGGGCACAACCATCCTGATGGTGACCCACGACCCGGATCTGGCGCAGCGGATCCCGCGAGTGATTGTGATGGCCGACGGGGAAATTATCAATGAGCGGGTGAACCCGCCCGACACACCTAAGACGGCCCTCAGCCGGCCCTCAGCGGGGACTCAGCTTTCCCTGCAAGACTAACGTCGGGTTCAATCCTTCGGCCAAGCGTAGCGTCGGAGCAGCAATGGAGAACAGCTCGCTGGTTACGATCCTCCAACAGCATGCATCATCTCAGCCTCATCACCGCGCCTGCACGTTCCTCGTGGACGGCGAACAGACGGAAGCCCACCTGACCTACGGCCAGCTAGACCGCCGCGCCCGGGCGATAGCAGGGTGGCTGCAGCAGTACGAGCTACAGGGACAGCGCGCATTGCTACTCTATCCGCCGGGTCTTGACTATATTGCTGCCTTCTTTGGCTGTCTCTACGCCGGCGTCGTCGCCGTTCCCGCCTACCCCCCCGATCCAGCTCGCATCGAACGGACTCTGCCGCGACTCCGTGCGCTTATAGGCGATGCGCGGCCGGCACTCGTGATGACCACGACACCCTTGGTGCCTCTAGGAGCTTTGCTTAACACGGACGCCTTGAGCCCTCAGTCCGCTCAGTGGTTAGGCACAGATGCCATTCCCGACAGCCTGGCATTTTTATGGAGAGACCCTGCGGCGAACCCTGGGACGCTTGCATTCCTACAGTATACATCCGGCTCGACGAGTGCCCCAAAAGGGGTCATGATTACCCATGGCAACTTGATGCACAACTCTGAAGCCATCGCACATATCTGTAAACATACGTCTCGTTCGTGTGTGGTCAGCTGGCTGCCCCCATACCACGATATGGGTCTGATCGGGACGATCCTGCATCCCATCATGAGCGGCGTGCCCGTCATCCTCATGTCGCCACTCGATTTCCTCCAGCGCCCGTTGCGCTGGCTGCAGGCCCTGACACACTACCAGGCGACAGCCAGCGCCGGCCCGAACTTCGCCTACGACTTATGCGTTCGCAAGAGCACACCGGAGCAGCGTGCCCTGCTCGATCTTCGAAGCTGGACCGTCGCTTTTAACGGTGCCGAGCCTATTCGCGCCGAAACGCTCGATCGGTTCGCTACAGCCTTTGCACCCTACGGCTTCCGTCGAGAGGCCTTCGTCCCATGCTACGGATTAGCGGAGGCCACGCTGATCGTCTCCGGCACCGCAACACAGTCTGCACCAACTGTCCTGCCCCTGCAGTCAGCGGCGCTCACTCGTCGCCAGGTGCAACCGGCTGAATGCCATGGCCCAGAGACACAGATTCTGGTTGGGTGTGGCCCGATTGTTGGACGCCAGTGCGTCGAGATTGTGAACCCCGAGACAAACTTGCCCTGCGACTCCTACGAGATTGGTGAGATCTGGATTGCAGGCTCCAGCGTCGCCAGGGGCTACTGGAATCGGCCTGAGGAGACCGCAGCGGCCTTCCAGTCCCACCTTGCGGAGACAGGAGCGGGCCCGTTTCTGCGCACCGGCGATCTTGGCTTCGTCGCCGACGGCGAACTGTTCGTTACTGGCCGATGCAAAGACCTGATTATTGTCGACGGACGCAACCACTACCCGCAAGATATCGAGCTCACGGTGGAGCAGTGCCACCCAGCCCTGCGCCCAGGATGCTGTGCGGCATTTGCGCTACAGAGTGACGGGCCCGAGCGCCTTGTGATTGCCGTTGAGGTGGAGCGGCAGCGTCGTCAAGCAGGCCCGGATGAATCCTTTGCACCGAACGCTGCGCGAAGCGATGCAATTGCGCCGGAGACGCAGGAGATCGTCACAGCGATTCGACATGCCATCGCACAGATGCACGATCTCCGTGTTGGCGATGTCGCCCTCCTGAAAGCGGGGACTATCCCGAAGACCTCCAGTGGAAAAATTCAGCGCCATGCGTGTTGCAGGGGCTTTTTGGCCGGGACCCTCGAACGTTGGGAGGCATAGCCTGTGGATGCTATTCAGGCCTGGCTCGTCACGCAGCTTGCCAACCTTCTGGGCGTCGAGCAAGGGGAGATTGACATTCGCGAGCCGTTTGCCGCGTATGGCATTCCTTCGAGCGAAGCGGTTGTGCTCTCCGGTGATCTGGGCGACTGGCTCGGGCGCCGTCTCTCGCCGACATTGTTATGGGAGTATCCCACGATTGAAGCCCTGGCTCGCCATCTGGCGGAAGACGTGTCTACGCCTGGTGGCGAACAAGGGCCCCAAGCAGCGCATCAGCGACAGCAGTTTCCCAGCCTCGCTGGAGCCACCGGCCGCAAAGTTGCACGGGAGCCAATCGCCATTATAGGGATCGGCTGTCGATTCCCCGGCGCCAGCGGACCCGAGGCGTTCTGGCAGCTTTTGCGGGAAGGCCGAGACGCGATCACCGAGGTCCCCGCCATGCGCTGGGATCTCAATACGTTTTACGACACCGACCCGGAGCAACCAGGCAAGTTGAGCACACGCTGGGGTGGCTTTCTGGAGCATGTTGATCAGTTCGACCCGCACTTCTTTGGCATCTCGCCGCACGAGGCGGCGCGCATGGATCCCCAGCAGCGCCTGTTACTCGAGGTCAGCTGGGAAGCACTCGAACACGCCGGCCTGGCGCCGAATCGTCTTTACGGCTCGGAGACCGGCGTCTTTGTCGGCATCAGCAGCAGTGACTACTCGCTGTTCCAACTGCACGATCCTGCGCTGGTGGACGCCTACACGGGCACCGGCAACGCGCATAGTATTGCCGCCAACAGGATCTCCTATCTGCTGGATCTACGCGGGCCAAGCCTTGCCGTTGACACGGCTTGCTCATCATCGCTCGTCGCGGTTCACCTGGCGTGCCAGAGTCTGCGCCAGCAGGAGTGTAGCCTGGCTCTGGCAGGCGGCGTGAACCTGACCCTTACACCACAGCTCACCGTCGCCTTCTCCAAAGCGCAGATGATGGCTGCCGACGGTCGTTGTAAGACGTTCGACGCAGCTGCCGATGGCTACGTCCGTGGCGAGGGCTGCGGCGTCATTATCCTCAAACGCCTCTCCGATGCCCTCGCCGAAGGCGATGCCATTATGGCGATCATCCTTGGCTCGGCCGTCAATCAAGATGGGCTCAGCAACGGGTTGACTGCCCCGAATGGCCAGGCACAGCAGACGGTCATCCGGAAGGCACTGGAGCAGGCGGGTGTTAACGCCCCTCAAATCGGGTATGTAGAGACCCACGGCACAGGCACGCCCCTCGGCGATCCGATTGAGATCCGGGCCCTCACGGCTGTGCTGGGCTTGAACCGGGCGCCTGACCGGACCTGTGCGTTCGGCTCGGTGAAAACCAATATCGGGCATCTGGAGGCTGCGGCGGGGATCGCCGGCCTGATCAAGAAGATCCTCATGGGGCAGCAAGGGGGGATCCCGCCACACCTGCACTTCAAACAGCTCAACCCACACATCTCGCTTGACCGTGAACGCTTCTTCATCAACACGGAGCGCCAGCCCTGGCCAGCCGGGCGGGGGGCGCGTATCGCCGGCGTGAGCTCTTTTGGCTTCGGCGGCACGAATGCCCATGTCATCGTGGGCGAAGCCCCGCTGACTGCCGCATCCCTGCCTCCGGCCGAACGCCCGCTCCACCTGCTGACCCTCTCCGCCCAAAGCGAGGCCGCCCTGAGATCCCTGGCCGGGCGGTACAGTGAGTGGCTTCAGGAGCATCAGGACGCCTCGCTGGCCGATATCTGCTTCACTGCGAACAGCGGGCGACTACACTTTCCGCATCGGCTGGCGAGCGCCACCGGTTCGTCCTCACGGCTGCGCGATCAGCTGTCCGCTTTCGCCGGCGGGGGCGAGGCCCCTGGTCTGATCAGCGGCCGGCTCCAGCAGAAACAGCCGCCGCGAGTAGCCTTCCTCTTCACGGGGCAGGGGTCGCAGTATGTCGGCATGGGTCGTGAGCTCTACGCGATGCAGCCGACCTTCCGCGATGCGCTGGATCGGTGTGCCGAGCTGCTGAAGCCGCACCTGGGGTTGGACATACGCGATGTGCTCTATCCGGAGCGAACCGAGAACCACCAGACGTTCGGCACTCAGACGCCATCAGCTGGGCCACAAGAAACCGCGGAGGCTGTGCCGCTGGATCAGACATGGCTCACGCAGCCCGCGCTGTTCGCACTGGAGTATGCGCTGGCCGTGTTATGGCAGTCGTGGGGCGTCACTCCCACGGCGGTGCTTGGTCATAGCGTTGGGGAGGATGTAGCTGCCTGCATCGCGGGAGTGTTTCCTCTGGAGGATGGGCTGCGGCTGGTCGCCGCTCGTGGCCGGCTTATGCAGATGCTGACGCGCCCTGGCGAGATGGTAGCGGTTTCGGCGACTGAAGCACAGGTCAACGCCTCGATCCTGCCGTATGCCGACCAGGTCAGCATCGCCGCCGTCAACGGCCCGCTCGATCTGGTCATCTCCGGGGCGCGTGAGGCGGTCCAGGCGGTAGTCGCGGAGTTAGGCGCCAGCGGAGTGAAGACGCGTCGGCTCGCGGTCTCCCATGCTTTTCATTCTCCTCTCATGGCCCCACTCCTTGACGCCTTCGAGGCTGTGGCCGCGGAAGTGAGCTGCGAGCCACCCCGGATCACACTGATCTCGAATGTGACAGGCCGTCCCTACGGCGAAGGCCAGTCACCACAACCGGAGTACTGGCGGCACCACGTGCGCGAGACAGTGCGGTTCGCCGACGGGATGGAGGCTTTAGCCGGGCAAGGCTGCGAGATCTTTCTCGAGGTGGGCCCGAGCGCGACCTTGTTGGGGATGGGCCAGCGCTGTGTACTCGAAGGAAGCGGGGGGTGGCTTCCCTCGCTGCGCAAGGGTCGGCGAGATTGGGAGCAGCTGCTGGCCAGTGTTGCCGAGCTTTACATCAGAGGCGTCAAGGTCGACTGGGCCGCATTTGACCGCGACTATGTACGAGGCCGCGTAGCCCTCCCAACCTATCCATTTGAGCGTCACCGCTGCTGGATCGAGCTACCGGCGCTGAATGCGCGCTGGCAGGCCGCTGCGCCGGCGGCC
>DAOLDO010000002.1:0-31557 GCA_035327325.1 Chloroflexaceae bacterium
CCGCCGGCCTCGCCAGCGTCTTCCGCTCGGCCGTTGAGCGCGCCGGGCTCGAGCTGGTCGTCAGCTGCCCCCCCCTCGCCGAGCCGGCCTACGTTGACCGCCGCATGTGGGAGCAGATCGTCTTCAACCTGCTCTCGAACGCCTTCAAGTTCACCTTCGAGGGCGCGATCACGGTCGAGCTGCGCCGCGCCGGCCCCGCCGTCGAGCTGACCGTGCGCGACACCGGCACCGGCATCCCCGCCGACGAGCTCCCCCACCTCTTCGAGCGCTTCCACCGCGTCAGGGGCGCCCACGGCCGCACCTTCGAGGGCAGCGGCATCGGGCTCGCCCTCGTACAGGAGCTTGCCAGGCTCCACGGCGGCGCCGTGTCGGCGGCGAGCGAGCCGGGCCGCGGCTCGAGCTTCACCGTCGCCATCCCCCTCGGCGCGGCCCACCTGCCGGCGGAGCGCATCGTGGCGCCCCGGGCCGAGGCCGCCGCCAGCGCCCAGGGCGCGGCCTTCGTCGAGGAGGCCCTGCGCTGGCTGCCCGAGCCCGCGCCGGACGAGCCGGCGCCGCCACGCGACGAGCTGCCGGCACTCGCCGCGCCCTCGGCGGGCGGCCGCATCCTGCTCGCCGACGACAACGCCGACATGCGCGCCCACGTCAGCCGGCTCCTCGGCCAGCAGCACGAGGTGGTCGCCGTGGCCGACGGCGCGGCGGCCCTGGAGGCGGCCCGGGCCCGCCCCTGGGACCTGGTGCTGGCCGATGTGATGATGCCCCGCCTCGACGGCTTCGGCCTCCTCGCCGCCCTGCGGGCCGACGAGCGCACGCGCACCATGCCGGTCATCCTGCTCTCGGCCCGCGCCGGCGAGGAGGCCCGCGTCGAGGGCCTGCAGGCCGGCGCCGACGACTACCTGGTCAAGCCCTTCAGCGCCCGCGAGCTCCTCGCCCGCGTAGACGCCCACCTCGCCCTGGCCCGGCTGCGCCAGGGCGCCGAGGCGGCCGTCCGCCAGAGCGAGGCGCAGCTGCGCCTCGTGATGGACGCCCTGCCCGCCCTGATCTCGTACACCGACAGCGAGCGCCGCTACAGGTTCGTCAACAAGACCTACACCGCCTGGTTCGGCCACGCCCCCGAGCAGGTGATCGGGCGCCACCTCTGGGATGTGCTCGGCGAGGCGGCCTACGAGGCCGCCAGGCCCTTTATTGACCAGGCCCTGGCCGGCCACGCGGTCACCTTCGAGCGCCTGCTGCCCTACAGGCACGGGGGCGACCGCTTCGTCCAGGTCAACTACATCCCCGACCGCGCGCCCGACGGCGCGGTCAAGGGCTACTTCGCCCTCGTCACCGACCTGACCGAGCGCAAGCGCCGCGAGCTGAACGCCGCCCTCCTGGCCGAGGTCGGCAGCGCTCTGGCCCGCCCCCTGACCGTCGAGGCGATCATGGCGACGGTCGGCGAGCAGATCGGCCGCCACATGGCCGCCGCCCGGGTGGTCTTCGTCGAGCTCGACCTCGATCGCAACCAGACCTTTGTGCGCTACGACTGGCGCGCCGGCGACCTGCCGAGCCTCGTCGGCACCTACGCCCTCGACGAGTACGCGACCGGCGAGTTCCTGCGCCAGCTCTCCGGCGGCACCCCCGTGGCGATCGACGACGTGCGCGCCAGCCCGATCACCGCCGCCGCGGCCGAGCGCTTCCTCGCCCTCGGGATCGGCGCCTCCCTCGACGCGCCCTACATCAGCGACGGCCGCCTCAAGTTCCTCCTCGCCGTCCACCACGGCCGCCCCCACGCCTGGCGCGCCGACGAGGTCGAGCTCGTGGTCACCCTGGCGGCCCACAGCTGGACCCGCATCGAGCGCGCCCGCGCCGAGATCGAGCGCGAGCGCCTGCTGGCCCGCGAGCAGGAGCTGCGCCAGCAGGCCGAGCTGGCCAGCAGGCTGAAGGACGAGTTCCTCGCCACGGTCAGCCACGAGCTGCGCACCCCCCTCACGGCCTTCCTGGGCTACGCCCACCTCCTGCAGTCCCGCAAGCGCGACGAGGCGTACACGGCCCGCACCGTCGAGAAGATGCTGCAGAGCGCTAAAACCCAGGCCCAGCTGATCGAGGACCTGCTCGACGTCTCGCGGATCATGAGCGGCAAGATGCACATCGCGCCCCGGGAAACTAACCTGATCGGCGTGGTGCACGCCGCCCTCGATACGGTGCGCCCGGCCATCGAGGCCAAGGGGCTGCGCCTGCGCCTCGCGCTCGACCCGGCGGCGAGCTCGGTGATCGGCGACGCCGGTCGCCTGCAGCAGGTAGTCTGGAACCTGCTCTCGAACGCCGCCAAGTTCACCCCCGCCGGCGGCACGATCACGGTGCGCCTCGCCCCCGGCGACGGCGAGGTGCTGCTCACCGTCAGCGACACCGGCCAGGGGATCAGCCCGGCCTTCCTGCCCCACGTCTTCGACCGCTTCCGCCAGGCCGACAGCACCAGCACCCGCGCCTACGGCGGCCTCGGCCTCGGCCTCTCGATCGTGCGCCACCTGGTCGAGCTCCACGGCGGCACGGTCGAGGTGGCCAGCGACGGCCCCGGCCTCGGCGCGGTCTTCACCGTGCGCCTGCCCAGGCCGGGCGAGCGCGGCGCTGGCGGGGACGCCGACGCCGGGGGCGACGCGGCCGACCACGCCGAGCTGCGCGGGCTCAGGGTGCTGGTCGTGGACGACCAGCCCGAGATCCTCGACCTGCTCCACGAGGTGCTCGCCGCCGCCGGCGCGACCGTGCGGCCCTGCGCCGTCGCGCCCGAGGCCCTGACCCTCCTGCCCGCCTGGCGCCCCGACGTGCTGGTCTCCGACATCGCCATGCCCGACCACGACGGCTACTGGCTGATCGACGCCGTGCGCGCCCTCGGGCCAGAGCAGGGGGGCGCCGTCCCCGCCGTCGCCCTGACCGCCTACGTCCGGGCGGAGGAGCGCGCGCGTGTGCTCGCCGCCGGCTACCAGCTCTACCTCCCCAAGCCCGTCGAGCCGGCCGCCCTGCGGGCCGCGGTCGCGCGCCTCGCCCGCCAGACGACCCTCGGCTGAGGTTGCCCCGCCGTAGACCCCGGAAGCCGCGGGGTAAGGGCCGGGTTATGCCTCGATGATAGAATTGTCATGTACGGAGGATCGGGCATCGGGGGAGCCATCCGTCGTCGCCATAGAGCGCCTGGAACGGATGCGACAGTGTTGAGCAGAAATCACCTCCAGAAAGGCCCGATCTCCACCACGAACAGGACCGGTCGCATGGCACCTGCGTTGCAGTGTGCCATGCAGCTGTGTTGCACACCCAGTTGCACAGCGAGACCCGCCCCGCGCAAACCACGGTTGTGACTATGCCCCAGCCACCCGACCACCCGGCCGCCCCCGAGGGCGCGACCGCCACGCTCCTCGCCCGCTACGCCGCCCGGCTCCAGCACATGCGTCAGATGAGCCGGGCCCTGCTCACGCTCCAGTCCCTCGAGCAGTACGCCCTCGAGGCGCTGCGGCACGCCACCAGCCTGGCCGACCTCGCCTGGGGCAGCGTCACCCTCTTCGACCACGCGACGGGCACGGCTACCGTCGTCGCCGCCCTCGGCGGGGGCCAGGGCCACGACCGCCCCCTGAGCGCCTTCGACCTGGCGCTCCTCGACCGCGGCGAGGTGCAACGGGCCGCCACGGGCGCCGGCGCCGCCCTGATCGCGCCCTTGATCGTCGAGGAGGCGCTGGCCGGCGCCCTCACCCTCGGCCCGGCCGGGCCCGGCGGCTGCTCGGACGAGCAGGTGGAGATCGCCCTCGAGGTGGCCGGCCAGCTCGAGGTGGCCCTCCGCCAGCTGCAGCTCCAGGCCGAGCGCCAGGGTTACGCGACCGGGCTCGAGCAGCGCGTGGGCCAGCGCACCGCCCAGCTCGAGCACGCCGTCCGCGAGCTCGAGGCGTTCGCCTACTCCGTCTCCCACGACCTGCGCTCGCCCCTGCGGGCGATCGACGGCTTCGCCCGCATCCTCGCCCAGGAGCACGCCGAGGCCATGCCGGCCGAGGCCCGGCACTACCTGGAGCGGATCCGCCAGAATGCCCGCCAGATGGGCGCCCTGATTGACGACCTGCTGGCCTTCTCGCGCCTCGACCGCCAGGCCCTCCAGCCCCAGCCGCTCAACATGGCCGCCCTCGCCCAGCAGGCGTTCGCGTCCCTGTCCGCCGAGCAGGCCGGGCGCCAGGTCGCCCTCAGCATCGGCGAGCTGCCAGGCTGCGCCGGCGACCCCACCCTGGTCCGCCAGATCTGGGCCAACCTGCTCGCAAATGCGCTCAAGTACACCCGCCGGCGGCCCCTCGCGACGATCGAGGTCGGCGGCTACGTCGAGGGCGACGAGCGGGTCTACTTCGTCCGCGACAACGGCGCCGGCTTCGATATGCGCTACGCCGATAAGCTCTTCAAAGTCTTCCAGCGGCTCCACCGCCCCGCCGACTACGAGGGCAACGGGGTCGGCCTGGCCAACGTGCAGCGCATCGTCAGGCGCCACGGCGGCCGGGTCTGGGCCACCGGCGAGGTTGACCGCGGCGCGACATTCTTCTTCACCCTGTGAGACGAGGCTACCCATGACCGAGCATATTGTCGAGATCCTGCTCGTCGAGGACAACCCCGACGACGTCGAGCTGGCCCTGCACGCGCTGCGCGCCCACCGCCTGGCCAACTCGATCCACGTGGTGAACGACGGCGCCGAGGCCCTCGACTTCCTCTTCTGCGCCGGGGCCTACGCCGGTCGCGCCCCCGAATCCGGCCCCCGCGTGATCCTGCTCGACCTCAAGCTGCCCCTGGTTGACGGCCTCGAGGTGCTCCAGCGCATCAAGGCCGACCCGCGCACCCGCGCGCTGCCCGTGGTGGTGATGACGGCCTCGCGCGAGGAGCGCGACGTGGTCGAGAGCTACGCCCTCGGCGTCAACAGCTACATCGTCAAGCCCGTAGACTTCGAGCAGTTCACCGACGCCGTCCGCATCCTCGGCATGTACTGGCTCCTGCTCAACCACCCGCCGGCCCCGGGCGCGCTCCACTAACCCGCACCTTTCGGCAAAGGCCCTGCCATGCCCACCCGGCTCAACATTCTGATCCTCGAGGACCACGCGGACGAGGCCGAGCTCCTGGCCTACGAGCTGCGCCAGGCCGGCTTCAGCTTCACCTGGCGCGCCGCCGAGGACCGCGAGGGCTACCTCGCGGCCCTGGCCGAGCCGCCCGACCTGATCCTCGCCGACTACACGCTCCCCGGCTTCGACGCCCTCGAGGCCCTGCGCCTGCTCCGGGAGCGCCGCCTCGAGATCCCCCTGGTCGTGGTGACCGGCTCGGTCAGCGAGGAGGCGGCCGTGGCCTGCATCAAGCAGGGCGCCGCCGACTACCTGCTGAAGGATCGCCTGACCCGCCTGGGCCCTGCGGTGAGCCAGGCCCTCGACCAGCACCAGCTGCGCGCCTACAGGCGCAAGGCCGAGCGCCTGGTGCACGAGAGCGCGGACCTGAACCAGGCCGTGCTCAGCTCGCTGACCGCCCACCTCGCCGTGCTCGACCAGGCCGGCACCATCGTCGCGGTCAACTCCGCCTGGCATCGCTTCGGGCAGGAGCACGGCGCCGACCCCACCCTCACCGGCGTCGGCGTTAACTACCTGGAGGAGTGCCGGCGCGCCGCCGCGCGCGGCTGCGCCGAGGCGGCCCAGGCCCTCGCCGGCATCGAGGCCGTCCTGAGGGGCGAGTGCGAGCACTTCACCTTCGAGTACGTGATGCACTGCCCCGACGAGCCCATGTGGTTCGTGCTCAGGGTGACGCCCCTCGCGGGCGCCCGGGGCGGGGCCGTGGTCGCCCACGAGAACGTCTCGGCCCGCAAGGCCATGGAGTTGGCCCTGCGCGAGAGCGAGGAGCGCTTCCGGCTGATCTACCAGGGCGCGCCGGTTGGGATCGCCCTGGCCGACCTCGAGGGCCACCTGCTCTCCTGCAACCCGGCCTTCCAGAGCATCCTCGGCTACGGCGCGGACGAGCTCTGCCTCAGGCCCTACTGGGCCTTCGTCCACCCCGAGGACGAAGCGGCCGCCCAGGGCCTCTTCGGGACCATGGCCGCCTGCACCTGCGCAACCCTGAGCCACGAGCGGCGCTTCATCAGCCGCGACGGGCGGACGATCTGGGGAAAGCTCACGCTCACCCTCTCGCGCGACCAGCAGGGCGCGCCGCAGTACGGGGTGATCACGCTCGAGGACATCACCCGGCGCAAGGCCGCCTACGAGGCCCGCTCGCGCCTGGCCGCGATCGTCGACTCGTCCGAGGACGCCATCATCGGCAAAGACCTGGAGGGGACGATCGTCGCCTGGAACCGGGGCGCCGAGCGCATCTACGGCTACAGCGCCGGCGAGATCATTGGCCGGCCGGCGGACGTCCTGGTCCCGCCCGAGGAGCTGGCGACCGAGGCGTACTACCGCGACTGGGTGGGGCGCGGCGAGTGGCTCGCCAAGTACGAGTGCGTGCGCGTGCGCAAGGACGGTCGGCGCATTGACATGGCCCTGACCCTCTCGCCCATCGTTGACGACGACGGCACGCTGATCGGCCTCTCGGGCATCGGGCACGAGATCAGCGAGCGCAAGCGGGCCGAGCGGGCCCTACGCCAGCAGACCACCTTCGTCCACCTGCTGCAGCGGGTCGCCGTCGCGGCGAACCAGGCGATCTCGCTGCGCGAGGCCCTCCAGACCGCCGTCGAGCAGATCTGCGAGCTGATCGGCTGGCCCCTCGGCCACGTCTACCTGGCCGAGGAGGGTGGCACCGGCGCGCTGCTCTCCACCGACATCTGGCACGGGGCCGACAGCGAGCCCTACAGGCTCTTCCGCACGATCACCGAGGCCGTGCCCACCGCCTCGCTCGAGGATCTGCCCGGGCGCGTGCTGCTCAGCGGCAGGCCCGAGTGGATCTCAGACCTGACCGTCGCGCCGGTGGTGCCGCGGGCCCGGCTGATCAGCAACATCGGGGTGCGGGCCGGCTTCGCCCTGCCGGTGCTGGTCGGCGCCGAGGTCGCCGCCGTGCTCGAGTTCTTCGCCGCCGAGGCGATCGAGCCGGACGCCGAGCTGCTCGACGTGATGGCCCACCTCGGCGCGCAGCTCGGCCGCGTGGTCGAGCGCCAGCGCGGCGAGGATGCCCTGCGGGCCAGCGAGGAGCGCTACAGGCTGATCGCCGAGAGCACCAGCGATGTGATCACCCTGACCGACAGCGCCGGCCGCTACGTCTATATCAGCCCCTCGGTCGGCCCGCTCATGGGCTATGAGCCCGCGCGGATCGTCGGCACCTCGATCTTCGACCTCGTCCACCCCGACAACCACGCCGCCATCGTGGGGCTGCTGGCCGGCGCGGGCCGCCCCGAGGGCGGACGGCTGACCATGCGCGTGCGCCACGCCGACGGGCACTACCGCTGGTTCGAGACCCACCGCACCACGCTCACCCAGCAGAAGGTCAACTACATCCTCGGCGTCAGCCGCGACGTGACCGAGCGCCTCGAGGCCGAGCTGGCGATCAGGCGCTCGGAGGAGCGCTACCGCACCCTCTTCGAGACCATGTCGCAGGGCGTGGTCTACCAGAACGCCGAGGGCGCCATCACCGAGGCCAACCCCGCCGCCGAGCGCATCCTCGGGCTGAGCCTGGCCCAGATGCAGGGGCGCACCTCGATGGACCCGCGCTGGCGCACCATCCACGAGGACGGCTCCCCCTTCCCCGGTGACACCCACCCCTCGATGGTCGCGCTGCGCACCGGCGTGGAGCTGAAGAACGAGGTGATGGGGGTCTACAACCCGGCGGACGGCAACTACCGCTGGATCTCGGTGAGCGCGGTGCCACAGTTCCGCCCCGGCGAAGAGCGGCCCTTCCAGGTCTACGCCACCTTCGAGGACATCACCGAGCTCAAGCTCGCCGAGGCCGCCCTGATCGAGGAGCGGGCCCTGCTGGCGCGGCGCGTGGAGGAGCGCACGGCGGACCTCAGCGCGGCCAACGCCCAGCTGGCCCGGGCGGCCCGCCTGAAGGACGAGTTCCTGGCCAGCATGAGCCACGAGCTGCGCACGCCGCTCAACGCGGTCCTCGGCCTCTCCGAGGCCCTGCGCGAGCACACCTACGGCCCGGTCTCGTCCGAGCAGAGCCAGTCCCTCGAGCTGATCGAGGAGAGCGGGCGCCACCTGCTCGCGCTGATCAACGACATCCTCGACCTGGCCAAGATCGGCGCCGACAAGGTGGAGCTGGAGCTCGAGCCCGTGGCGGTCAGGCAGCTCTGCCAGGCCTGCGCCCGCATGATGCGGCAGGAGGCCCTGAAGAAGCGGCTGGACCTGGAACTGAGCCTGGCGACCGCGCCCCGCTTCGTGCGCGCCGACGCCCGCCGCCTCAAGCAGATCCTGGTCAACCTGCTCTCCAACGCGGTCAAGTTCACCCCAGAGGGCGGCGCGATCGGCCTCGAGGTCGTCGCCAGCGAGGAGGATCAGCTGGTGCGCTTCACGGTCTGGGACCGCGGGATCGGCATCGCTGCTGACCAGATCCAGCGCCTGTTCAAGCCCTTCGTGCAGCTCGACAGCCGGCTCGCGCGCCAGTACCAGGGCACGGGGCTCGGGCTGGCCCTGGTCTACAGGCTGGCCGAGCTGCACGGCGGCAGCGTGGCCGTCGCCAGCGAGCCCGGCACCGGCAGCCGCTTCACCATTACGCTGCCCTGGCACGGCGACGAGGTGAGCTGCGAGCCCCCCCAGATCGAGGCGTGCGGCGCGCTCACGCCCCGCACGGCCCTGGTGGTCGAGGACTCGCCGACGGCGGCTGAGCAGCTGGCGCGCTACCTGGCCGAGCTGCGGATCGAGGTGCTGGCGGTCGCCCGGGGCGGCGAGGCCATGGCCCGCGCCGTCGAGCTGCGGCCCGACCTGATCTTCCTTGACATCCTGCTGCCCGACACCTCCGGCTGGGAGGTGCTGGAGCAGCTCAAGGCCGACCCGCGCACGGCGGCCGCCCCCGTGATCATCACCTCCGTGGTGGACGACCACGAGCGCGGCGCGGCCCTGGGGGCCGCGGCCCGGCTCGTCAAGCCGTGCTCGCGCGCCGACCTGCAGGACGTCCTGGCCCGGCTGCATATGCGCCCGCCGCCCGCGCCGGCGCCGCGGAGCGCGGCGCCGGACGGGGTCCCGACGATCCTGCTGGCGGAGGACAACGAGGCCAACATCAGGACCGTCAGCGACTACCTCGCGGGCATCGGCCACCACGTCGTGGTGGCCCGCAACGGGGCCGAGGCCGTGGCGCGGGCCCGCGAGGTGCACCCCGCCTTGATCCTGATGGACATCCAGATGCCGGGCATGGACGGCATCGAGGCGACGCGCCGCATCCGGGCCGACGCCGATCTGGCCCCTGTGCCCATCCTGGCCCTGACCGCCCTGGCCATGCCGGGCGACCGCGAGCGCTGCATCGAGGCGGGGGCCAGCGACTACATCAGCAAGCCCGTCAGCCTGCGCGCCCTGGCCCGCGCGATCGGCGCCTACCTGCGCCCCGCCGCCGGCGCCCCGAGGAGTGCTCCATGAGCCACGAGAGCACCATCCTGATCGTGGACGACGAGCCCGCCGGCCGCGAGACCCTGGCGGCGCTGCTGCGCCCCCTGGTCTACCGCCTGACCTTCGCCGCCGGCGGCGAGGAGGCCCTGGAGCGCGCCGCGGCCGACCTGCCGGACCTGGTGCTGCTGGACGTGATGATGCCGGGCATGGACGGCTTCGAGGTCTGCCGGCGCATGCGCGCCGACGCCATGCTGGCCGAGGTGCCGATCGTGCTGGTCACGGCCCTCGACGACCGCGAGTCGCGGCTGGAGGGCCTCGACGCCGGGGCCGACGACTTCATCTCGAAGCCGTTCGACCGGGTGGAGCTGCGGGCGCGCGTCCACGCCATCACCAGGCTGAACCGCTACAGGCGCCTGCTCGCCGAGCGCGAGCGCTTCGCCCGGGTCTTCGAGTTCGCGCCCGACGCCATGCTGATCCTCGACGCCGCCGGCCGGCTGGCCCTGGCCAACCCGGCCGCCGCCCGCCTGCTGGAGGTCGCGGACCAGGCCGAGCTGCTCGGCCGGCCCCTCGCCGACCTCGTTGCGCCCGACCAGTACGCCGCCTGCGCCGAGTGCCTGAGGGCGGTCGGCGCCGGGGGCGAGGGGGCCGCGCGCGTCGAGACGATGCTGCTCACCGCCGTGGGCCGGCGCGTGCCCGTCGAGCTGCACGCCGGCGCCCTGACCTGGAACGACCAGCCGGCGCTGCAGCTCAGCCTGCGCGACATCGCCGACCGCAAGCACGCCGAGCTGCTCGAGGAGGAGCGCCGCCACCTGGCCTTCGAGCTGCACGACGGCCTGGCCCAGGTGGTCACCAGCGTACATCTACACCTCCAGGCTTTCGCCAGCCGCTACCGCCCCCGCTCGCCCCAGGCCCAGGCCGACCTGAGCCTGGCTCAGGAGCTGGCCCGGCGCTCGGTCGCCGAGGTGCGCCGCGTGATCGGCGGGCTGCGGCCGACCGTGCTCGACGACTTCGGCCTCGCCGCCGCCCTCGAGCTGCACGTGGGCGCGCTGCGCGAGGAGGGCTGGGAGCTGGAGTACCACGAGAATCTGGGCCCCGAGCGCCTCCCGCCGACCGTCGAGACGGTGATCTTCCGCATCGCCCTCGAGGCCCTGACCAATGTGCGCAAGCACGCCGGCCCGACCCGCGGCCTGCTCTCCCTCGAGCGCGGCCAGGGCTGCGTCAGCCTGCTCGTGCGCGACTGGGGGCGCGGCTTCGACGTGGCCGAGCAGCCGGCCCGGCGCCGCCTCGGCGAGGGCATCGGCCTGCGGGGCATCCGTGAGCGGGTCGCCCTGCTCGGCGGGCGCTGCCGGGTCGAGAGCGCGCCCGGCGCCGGGACCAGCGTGGCGGCGGAGCTGCCGCTGCCGCAACCAAGAGGAACCCATGATGGCTTCTGACCACCGCCAGGCGGGCCGTGGCCCCGCCCGGCTGATCATCGCCGACGACCACGACCTGGCTCGCCTCGGCCTCCGCAGGATGCTCGCCGACGCCCCCGGCCTCGAGCTGGTGGGCGAGGCGGGCGACGGCCGGGCGGCCGTCGCCCTCTGCCAGCGGGTCCAGCCCGACCTGGCCCTGATTGACGTGCGCATGCCCGACCTGGACGGGCTGGCGACGACCAGGGCGATCAAAGAGCGGCTCCCCCTGACCCGGGTGCTGATCATCACGACCCACGAGCACCCCGACTACCTGGTGGCGGCGCTCAAGGCGGGGGCCGCCGGCTATCTGCTCAAGGACATCACCCGCGACGCGCTGCTCGACACGATCAGGCGGGTGCTGCGGGGCGAGTCGATCCTGAGCGGCGAGATGGTGGCCCGGGCCCTGCAGCGCCTGGCCGGCGAGCGGCGCCCGCCCGCCGCGCCGCCGCCCGAGCGGCTGACCCCCCGCGAGGGCGAGGTGCTGGCCCTGGTCGTCGAGGGGCTGACCAACCGCGAGATCGCCGCCCGGCTGGGGATCAGCGTGGGCACGGCCAAGATCCACGTCGAGCATATCATCGGCAAGCTTGGCGTCTCGGACCGCACCCAGGCGGCGGTGTGCGCGATCAGGTATGGGCTGGTGCAGCCGACCGCGGTCGGCCTCTAGGGCTTGCCGACGCGGCGCCGTGGACGTGCTGCATGACAGATGCCAGAGAGCACCCTGAGAAGTATATTATAGGCAGTAGTAGCTAGCGCTGTCTCGGCACCGCGCACCGCCGGCGCGGCGAACCTCATCAGCCAGGGTTGCGGCGAGGGCCTGTGCCCTCGCCGTAACTTCAATCTGTATTACTACGTCATGTAGTACTATAGCCTGATGGAGGTGTCCGCCGTCAATCAGCCTGGAGCCCTACCATGGACTACGTCGAACTCGAGCTCGGGATCTTCCGCTCCGACGAGGGGTATGCGGTCGAGATGCGCTTTCGGGCGGGCGAGACCGCCACCGACCTCGTACTCACGCGCAACACGCCCATCACCCTCGACCTGGCCGGCCTGTTCGCCGTCGAGCACGACAAGCGGGCCTACGGCCGCCGGCTGGCGGCCGCCCTGTTCGGCCAGCGGAAGCTTCTGGACGGCTGGCGCTACGCCCGGACCTACAGCACCTCGTTCGACCTGCTGCTGCGCGTGCACCTGCGGCTCGACCCGACGGCGCCGGGGCTGCACCAGATCTGCTGGGAGGCCCTCTGCGACCCGGACAGCGGCGAGCAGCTCGGGCTGAGCGAGCACGTGGTGCTCCTGCGCAGCCTCGACCACTACACCTTCGCCCCGCTGCGCCTGCCCCAGCGCTCGGCCCTGCGGGCCCTCGCGGTGGTGGCGAGCCCCGAGGGCCTGGAGGAGTTCGCCCTGGCGCCGCTCGACGTGGCGGGCGAGGTCGAGCGCCTGCGCTCGGCCATGGGCGACATGGACCTGACCTGCATCGGCGGCCACGAGGGGCGCCCGCGGGCGACCTTCAGCGCCATGGTCGAGGCCCTGGCCGAGGGCGTACACATCCTCTACCTGGTCTGCCACCGCACGATCGTGGACGGCGAGGCCTACCTGTGGTTCGAGGACGACGAGGGCGGCTGGGTGCGCATCGCGGAGCGAGCCGTGGCGGAGCGGATCGCGGGGCTGCGCCGGCCGCCGCTGCTGGTGGTGGCCGTGGGCTGCGGCAGCGGCAGCTCGATGGAGGCCCTGGGGCCCCTGCTGGCCCGCGCCGGGATCGGGGCGGTGGTGGCGATGAACGGCGACACGCCCGTCGAGCTGGTGCGCCAGCTGCTGCCGACCTTCTTCCGGGCCCTGGCCCGCAGCGGGCAGATTGACCACGCCCTCTCGGTGGCGCGGGCCGCCGTGAGCCTCGGCCAGCCCTGGTGGATGCCGGTGCTCTGGCTGCGCGTGCGCGACGGGCGGCTGTGGACGGCGGACGCTCCGGCGGCCCACGGCGAGCCCCCCGAGCGGCGCGGGGCGTCGCGCCGCTCGGGCCCGCGGGCCATCGCCGCCTCCTGGTAGGCTCGCCGCGCCCTACCCGGTCGAGCCGAGGCCGTCGGCGATCGCGTTGATCGTGAGCAGCAGCCGGGGCAGCAGCCCCTCGTCGGCGGCCCGCGACCCGCCCTCGCGCCAGCTGCGCAGCAGGGCCACCTGCTGCCGGTGCAGGACCCGCAGGGCCGGGGCGCGCACCTGCACCATGGCCTGGACGTTGGGCCGGCGCTCGGCCAGGGGCGCGCCGTAGACCAGCTCAAGCATCGCGTGGGTGCGCCGGTACTCGGCGAGGATGCGCTCGAGGGTCGCCCTGCGCAGCTCCGGGTCGGCCACCAGCTCGGCGTACCAGCCCATCACCTCGGGGTCGGCTGTGGCGACGCTGGTGGCGGCGTTGCTGAGGATGTAGTGCAGCGGCGCCCAGCCGATCAGGTGGCGGCCCAGCTCGGCGAAGGCGTCGGGGTCGGCCTGGCGCAGCCGCTCGAGGGCGCTGCCGACGCCGTACCAGCCCGGCAGGACGAAGCGGGCCTGGCTCCAGCTGAAGACCCAGGGGATGGCCCGCAGGTCGGCCAGGGTGGCCTGGCCGGTGCGCCGCGGCGGCCGCGAGCCGATCCGGCTCTGCTCCAGGGCGTCAACGGGGGTGGCCTGGCGGAAGAAGGTCAGGAAGCCCTCGCCGGCGATCAGCTCCGCGTAGGCGGCGCGGCTCCACTCGGCGAGCCGGTCGAGGGCCCCCTCGAGGGGGTGGGGGACGACGGGCAGGTGGCGCTCGAGCAGGGTGGCGCGGGCCACGCCGGCGAGGAGCAACTCGAGGTTGTAGCCGGCCGTGACGAGGTTGGCGTACTTCTGGGCGATCGTCTCGCCCTGCTCGGTGACGCGCAGGTCGCCGCCGAGGGCGCCCGTGGGCAGGGCCTTGAGGAAGCGGTGGGTCGGCCCGGCGCCCCGGCTGATCGTGCCGCCGCGGCCGTGGAAGAAGCGCACGCGCACGCCCCTGGCGCGGCCCACCTCGGCCAGGGCGGCCTGGGCCCGGTAGAGGGCCCAGAGGCTGGCGATCAGCCCGCCGTCCTTGTTGCTGTCGCTGTAGCCCACCATCACCTGTTGCACCGCATCGCGCCCGCCTGCGGCCGCGCGCTGGGCCGCCAGGCTGCGCCGGGTCAGGGGGTGGTCGAGGAAGGCGGCCAGGATGGCGGGGCTGCGCTCCAGGTCGTCGATCGTCTCGAAGAGCGGCACCACCGGCAGCGGGCAGGCGGGCCCGTCGGGCGTCTCGACGAGCAGGCCGACCTCGCGGGCGAAGAGGTAGACGGCCAGCAGGTCGGCGACGCCGCGGGTCATGCTCACGATCAGGGCGCCGACGCCGGCGGGGCCGTGGGCGCGCAGCTCGGCCACCAGGGCCCTGTAGCTGCTGAGCACCATGTCGGCCTCGGGACCGACGGGCGCCTCGGGCCGGGTGAAGGGCCGCGGCGAGGCCAGCTCCCCCTCGATCAGGGCCAGGCGGCGCGGGGTGTCCCACGCCTCGACGTCGTGCTCGGCGAAGCCGGCGCCGGCCAGGAGCTGCCCGAGGGCCAGGTCGTGCACGCGGCTGTTCTGGCGCACGTCGAGGGCGGCCAGGTGGAAGCCGAAGGTGCCAAGGCTGCGGCGCAGCGGGGCCACGACCTGCTCGGCGAGGCGGGGCGCGCCGATGGCGGCGAGCGACTCGGCCAGGAGCTGGAGGTCGGCGTCGAGCCCGGCGGGGCCCGCGTAGGCGGGGGGGGCCTCGGCGTCGAGGGGCAGGCGGGCCAGCATCAGGTTGACCCACTGGCGCCACGGCTCGTTGGGGTTGCGCGCGACGGCGGCGGCCCCGGCGGGGCCCAGGGCGGCCGCCACCTCGGCGACGCGGGCGAGCAGCGGCGCCGGCGGCTCCTGCAGCTGGTCGGACAGGCTGAGCAGGCGCGCCAGGTCGCGGAGCTGGCCCTGGAGCAGGAGCAGGGCGTTGCGGCGCAGCTCGGCCAGGCTGTCTCCCGTCACACCGGCGGTGACGAGGGGATGGCCGTCGCGGTCGCCGCCGACCCAGGTGCCGAACTGGAGCCGGGGCAGGCTGTCGGCCAGCAGAGCCGGGTCGAGCCCGGCAGCCTCCCACGCCTGGCGCAGGCGCTCGTCGAGCAGGGGCAGCGTCGCGGGGAAGACGGAGCGCAGGTAGTGGAGGAGGTTGCGGCGCTCGGAGGCGACGTCGGGCTTGTCGAGGAAGATCTCGCCGGTGCGCCAGAGGGTGGTGAGCAGGGCGAGGAGCTCGCGGCGGATCGCCTGCTGCTCGTAGGGCGTCCAGCGCGGGTCGGCGCGGCGCACCAGCAGCAGGTAG
Source organism: Chloroflexaceae bacterium (assembly GCA_035327325.1). GTDB lineage: Bacteria > Chloroflexota > Chloroflexia > Chloroflexales > Chloroflexaceae > CAIWXH01. The sequence continues at coordinate 15,282 of DAOLDO010000002.1, forward strand.
ATCGCCCTGTGGTGCTCGAGCACCGTGGCCCGCTTGGCCTCGGTGGGGTGGGCGGTCAGCACGATCTCGACGCGCAGGTCGGGCAGGGCGGCGGCGATGGCCTGGGCGGGGATGCCGCGCTCGCCGAGCTGGCGCAGGGTGTCGCCCCAGAGGGCCGGCACGGCGGGCAGGCCCTGGCGCGTCTCGACGACGCGGCGGAACTGCACCGCCGCCCGCTGCTCGACCATGGCGAGGAGCTGGAAGGCGATCGAGAGGGCCTGCACGAGGCGCTCGGGGGGGACGGCGGGCGGCGGCGCCTGGGGGTCGCCGTCTAGCCAGGGGAGGGCGGCGGCGAGCTCGGGCTCGCCGGCCTCCTGCAGCACCTCGCGCAGGCACTCCATCACGAACCGCAGCTCGTCGGCGAAGGTCGTCGGGTCAACCGTGACCAGGCTCACAAGGGTCATAGCTGCACCAGCTCCGTAGCGTCGCTCCAGGAGCGCCGGGCGAATCCGGGAGGGCTGCGTCCAGTATAGATCATGCAGAGGGGCGGCGGGCCGTGGCCGCGGGCGGGGAATTATACACAGGTTCGTGCCGACGAAGGAGTATCATCATAGCACGGGCGCCCGACGCGGGGCCACGCCGACCTCATCCCAGGAGCCACCGCCGATGTCCAGATCATCCTCCTCGACCGCGCGCACCCTGGCCGCGATCACGACCGGCGCGGGGGTGCTGCTCACGGCGCTGGGCCTCGGCGTGCTCTTCGGGTGGCTCGCGCGCATCCCGCTGCTTGTGCAGGGCCGGCCCGGCCTCGCGCCGGTGATGCCGGGGACGGCGGTGGCCTTTCTGCTCTGCGGGGTCGCGCTCGTCGCCCTCAGTCTGGGCCGGCCCTTCCCCGCGCGGATCGCCGCCGGGCTGGCCGGACTACTCGCCCTTGTCGCCCTGGCCGAGCACGCGGCGGGGGCCGACCTCGGGCTCGGTCGCCTGCTCGTGCCCGCGGCGCCGGGACTCCCCACGCCCGACCGCGTGCCGCTCAACACGGCGCTCGGGGTCGCGCTCGGGGCGAGCGCGGTCCTCGCCCTGGCGTGCCGGCGGCCCTGGACAGGTCTGGCGGCCATGCTGGGCGCGGCGGCGAGCGCCCTGGCGGGGACGGCGCTGATCGGCTACGCCAGCGGAGTGACCTCGGCCTACGCCTGGGGGCAGATCGCCCGCATGGCCCTGCCCAGCGCCGTCGGGCTGCTCGCCCTGGGCGTGGGCGGGCTGGCCGGGGCCTGGCGGCGCGACCTGCGGCCCGAGGCGCTGGTGCCCGCGTGGCTCCCCGTCGTGCTGGCGGGCATGACCATCGTGGGCTCGGCGGGGCTCGCCCACGCGGTGTCCGCCGACCAGCGCGTCCAGTACGAGCACGGCGCCGCGTCCGAGCTAGCGTACCCGGCGGGGCCGCCTGACGCGCCCGTTCTGGCGCAGCCCGAGATTGCCCCGGCGCTGCCGATCCTGATCGGCGGCGTGGGCGTGCTGATGGCGGTCATGCTGGGCGGGCTGGGCATGCTCGCCGAGCTGGCGGCCCGGCGGGCGGCGGAGGCCGAGGGCGAGATGGCCGAGCGCGGGCGGGCGGAGCGGGCCCTGCGCGAGGCGAAGGAGGCGGCCGAGGCGGCGGCGCGGGCCCAGGCGGCCTTCCTGGCCGCGATGAGCCACGAGATCCGCACCCCCATGAACGGCGTGATCGGCATGACCGGGCTGCTGCTCGACACCGCCCTGACGCCCGAGCAGCGCGAGTACGCCGAGACGGTGCGCCGCTCGGGCGAGGGGCTGCTCACCATCCTCAACGACATCCTCGACTTTTCGAAGATCGAGGCCGGGCGGCTGGAGCTGGAGGCCCTCGACTTCGACGTGCGCCTGGTGATCGAGGACGTGGCCGACCTCCTGGCCGAGCAGGCCGAGCGCAAGGGGCTCCAGCTGGCCTGCCTGATCGCCCATGACGTGCCCCAGTGGCTGCGCGGCGACCCGGGGCGGCTGCGCCAGGTCCTGACCAACCTGGTGGCCAACGCGGTGAAGTTCACCGAGACGGGCGAGGTGCGCATCGGCGCGCGGCTGGAGGGCCAGTCCGGCGACGGCGTGACCCTGCGGGTCTCGGTGGAGGACACGGGCATCGGCATCGCCGCCGAGGTGCTGCCCCGGCTGTTCCAGCCCTTCACCCAGGCCGACCGCTCGACCACGCGCCTGTACGGCGGCACGGGGCTGGGCCTGGCGATCTGCCGGCAGCTCGTGACCATGATGGGCGGGGCGATGGAGGTGGCGAGCGCGCCGGGCGGGGGCTCCACCTTCAGCTTCACCGTGCGGCTCCAGCCGGCCGAGGCCCCCCCGCCCCTGGCGCCCCGGGCCGACCTGGCGGGCGCGCGGGTGCTGATCGTTGACGACATGGAGACCAGCCGCACGCTGCTCAGCCACCTGATGGGCGGCTGGGGCATGGAGCCGGTGGTCGTCGAGCGCGGGGGCGACGCCGTGGCGGCCCTGCGCTACGCGGTGGCCGCGGGGGCGCCCTTCGACGTGGCCGTGGTAGACGTGGTGATGCCGGGCCAGGACGGCTTCGCGATCACGCGGGCCATCCTGGCCGACCCGGCCATCGCGGCGACGCCGGTGATCCTGGTCACCTCGTACACGCTGCGGGGGTACGGGCGCGAGGCGCGGCTGGCGGGGGCGCGGGGCTTCCTCACCAAGCCGATCCGCGAGAGCCAGCTGAGCAACTGTCTGGCGACAGTGCTGGGCGGGGCCGCGGCGCCGGCCGCAGAGCCGCGGCGCGAGCTGGTCACGCAGCATGCCCTCGCCGAGCGCCAGCAGCGGGCGGGCCGCGTGCTGGTGGTGGACGACAACGCGGTCAACCAGCGGGTGACGGTGCGCATGCTGGAGAAGCTGGGCTACAGAGCCGACGTGGCGGGGAACGGGCGGGAGGCCCTGGCGGCCCTGGCCCAGATCGGCTACAGCCTGGTGCTGATGGACTGCCACATGCCGGTGATGGACGGCTTCGCCGCGGCGGAGGCGATCCGCGCCGCGGAGGGCGAGGGGCGCCGCACGCCGATCGTCGCCCTGACGGCGAACGCCCTGGCCGGCGAGCGCGAGCGCTGCCTGGCGGCGGGGATGGACGACTACCTGACCAAGCCCATCCACGCCGACGCGCTGCGCGACGCGCTGCGGCGCTGGCTCGGGCCGACGCCCGCGGCCGCCGACGTGCCGCAGCGCGTCGCGCCCGTGGCGCCCGACGAGCCGGCCCTCGACCGGGCCATGCTCGAGCTTGTGCTCGGCGCGCCGGCCGAGGAGCTGGCCGAGCTCGTCCGCGACCTGATCGCGCTCTTCGCAGAGGACGCGGCGGTCCACATGGCCGCCCTGGAGCAGGCCCTGGCGGCGGAGGGGCTGGACGAGGCGCGGGCGCGGGCCCACACGCTCAAGGGCGCGGCGGGGAACCTGGGTCTGCGGGGCCTGGCGGCGCGCTGCGCCGCGCTCGAGCAGCTGGCGGCCGCCGGCGACGCCGCCGGGGCGCTGCGGGCCCACGGCCCGCTGACAAGGGCCTACGGCGCGGCCCTCACCGCCCTGGAGCAGCTCCGCCTGAGCCTGGCCGACGCCGAGCTGGCCGGCGCCGCGGCGGGCGCGCGGGCCGGGCCGGCGCCCATGGAAGGCGGAGCGCCATGACGGCCACGAGCACGGCCATGCAGATCGCGATCGCCGACGACGACGCGATGACCCGACGGCTGCTGCGGGCGCTGCTGACGGCGGCCGGGCACGAGGTGCTGGAGGCGGGCGACGGCGAGGCGGCCTGGGCGCTACTCCAGCGCGAGGGGGTGTCGCTGCTGATCACCGACTGGCAGATGCCCCGGCTCGACGGCCCGGGGCTCATCCGGCGCATCAGGACAGCCGATCTGCCCGGCTATATCTACACCATCCTGCTGACCTCGCGCGACAGCAAGACCGACACGGTGGCCGGGCTCGAGGGTGGCGCCGACGACTACCTGACCAAGCCCTTCCACGCCGAGGAGCTGCGGGCGCGGGTGGCGATCGGCGCCCGCATCCTCGCCCTGGAGGCCAGCCTGCGCGAGGCCCGCGACGGCTACGCCTACCAGGCCAGCCACGACCCGCTCACCGGCCTGCTCAACAGGCTCGCGATCACCACCCACGTGCGGGCCGAACTCGCGCGGGCGAGCCGGGGCGGCCACCCCCTGAGCCTGGCCCTGCTCGACATTGACCATTTCAAGCAGGTCAACGACACCCACGGGCACCTGGTGGGCGACCAGGCCCTCTGCCACGTCGCGCAGACCCTGACGGGGGCCGTGCGCCCGTACGACTGGGTGGGGCGCTGGGGCGGCGAGGAGTTCCTGGTCATTCTGGCCGGCACGGGGCTGGACGACGCCCTGGCGGCGGCCGAGCGCCTGCGGGCCGAGATCGAGGCCCGCCCGCTGCGGCTCGCCGACGGGGCCGCCCTCTCGCTCACGGTCAGCGTCGGGGTGGCCTGCGCCGGGCCGGCCGGCGAGCAGCCAGGCGACCCGGTGCGCCTCTTCCAGCGGGCCGACGCCGCCCTGTATGAGGCCAAGCGCATGGGCCGCAACCGGGTCTGCCGGTGACGCCGGCGCAGGGGCGCCCCGTGTGGTGATTGGTGACCACGCCGGGCGACCACGCCGGGCGACCACGCCGGGCGCCCCGTGTGGTGGTTGGTGACCACAGGGTGCGGGGCGGCCACGCCGGGCGGCCACGCCGGGCGACCACGCCGGGCGACCACACGGGTCGCCCCTACCGCGTGCTGATTCGTGACCACGCCGGGCGACCACGCCGGGCGACCACATGGGGCGCCCCTACCGCGTGCTGATTCGTGACCACGTGGGGGGACCATGCGGCGTGCCCCGTGTGGTGGTTGGCGACCACAGGGTGCCGGACTCGCCGATTGAGGATCTTGATGGGGCCTATCGGCGGCGCCCCCTTGCGGGCGGGCGGGGCGGCGCTACAATGCGGGCGGTGGCTTGGAGACGGGCGGGCGCCCTCAACACTCAGGAGCGAGAGTGGACCTCACCATCGAACACCTGGACGCCGCGGCGGCGCGGGCGGCCCTGCCCGAGCTGGTCGCGCTGCTGGGCGACGCCGTGACCGGCGGGGCCTCGGTGGGCTTCCTGCTGCCCCTGGCCGACGGCGAGCTGGAGCGCTACTGGGAGGGGGTGGTGGCGGGCGTGGAGGCGGGCGCGAAGCTGCTGCTGGTCGCGCGCCTGGGGGGCCAGGTGGCCGGCTCGGTGCAGGTGGCCCCCGAGCCGCGGGCCAACGGCTCGCACCGCGCCGAGGTCCAGAAGCTGCTGGTGGGGCGCTGGGCGCGCCGCCAGGGCGTGGGCGCGGCCCTGATGGGGGCGGCCGAGGCCGCGGCGTGGGCCATGGGGCGCTCGCTGCTCGTGCTGGACACCCGGGTGGGCGACGACGCGCAGCGCCTCTACGCGCGGCTGGGCTACAGCCTCGCCGGGGTTATCCCCGGTTACGCGCGCAGCCCCGACAGGGGCGCCCTCGAAGGCTCAGCCTTCATGTACAAAGAGCTGGCGGGGGCGTAGGGCAAGGATGCAGGATGAGGGATGCAGGCCGAGGCAGCGCGTGCTGATGGCCTGTCCAAGGCCCTACGCGCCAAGCATCCCGCCCGATCCTGCATGAAAGGCTACAGGGCCTCGGAGGGGAGCGGGGGCTGGCCGGCGGGGGCCCAGGGCGCCGACTCCGCGTCGGGCTGGCCCGGCACCTCGCGCTCGCCGACCTGCTGGCGCCACATGGCGTAGTAGAGGCCGAGGCCCCTGAGCAGCTCGTCGTGGGTGCCCGACTCGACCACGCGGCCCTTCTCGAGCACGTAGATCGTGTCGGCGTGGGCGATCGTGCTGAGCCTGTGGGCGATCAGGATGACGATGTGCTCGCGGCGGGCCGAGATCGCGCGCACCGAGCGGCTGATCTCCTGCTCGGTGATCGAGTCCAGGGCCGAGGTGGCCTCGTCGAAGATGAACAGCCGCGGCTCGCGCAGCAGGGCCCTGGCGATCGAGAGGCGCTGGCGCTCGCCGCCCGAGACGCGGGCCCCGCCCTCGCCCAGACGCGTCTCCAGCCCCTGGCCCGAGCGCTCGAGGATGCCCGTGGCGGCGGCCTGCTCAAGCGCGGCGTACATCTCCTCGTCTGTGGCCTCGGGCTTCACGAAGAGCAGGTTCTCGCGGATCGTGCCCGAGAAGAGCTGGGGGTCCTGGGTCACAAAGCCGATCTGGCGGCGCACGCGGTTGTAGCGCAGGTCGCTCACGGGCACGTCGTCAATGGTGATCGCGCCGCTGAACGGCGTGTAGAGGCCCACCAGCAGCTTCACCAGGGTGGACTTGCCCGAGCCGGAGGGGCCGACGAAGGCGATCGTGTCGCCAAGCTCGGCGGCGAACGAGAGGTGGTCAATCGCGTTCTCGCTCGCGTCGCGGTAGCGGAAGACCACGTCGTCGAAGCGCAGCCGCTCGAGCTGGCCGATGTCCACCGGCTCCTCGGGGCGCTGCTCGCTTGGCTGCCGCATGAGCTGGTCGAAGGTCTGGAGCGAAGCCTCGGCCTCGCGGTACTGGAGGATGACGCCGCCGAGCTGCTGGAGCGGGCCGAAGATCGCGTTGAGGATCACCTGGGTGGAGACCAGCTCGCCGGGCGAGAGCACCGCGCGGAAGATCAGCCAGAGCAGGATGAAGAGGATGGACTGCTGGAGCAGGTTGATGATTGTGCCCTGCATGAACGAGAGCGTGCGGACGCGGCGCACCTTGTCCATCTCGAGCTCGAAGATGCGCTGAGTGGCCCCGCGCAGGCGGCGGTTCTCGGGGTAGATCAGGCCCAGGCTCTTGACCAGCTCGATGTTGCGCAGCGACTCGGTGATCGAGCCATAGAGCCGCGAGGTCTCGCGCACGATGCCGCGCTGGAGCTGGCGGATCCGCTGGCTGAGCAGGCCGGTCAGGCCGCCGAGCACCAGCACGCCGATCACGAAGACCGGCACGAGCAGCCAGTTCTTGGTGAGGGCGTACCAGACCAGAAAGCCGAGGCCGACCACGGTGGAGAAGAGGATATTGACGGCGGAGCTGATGAAGCGCTCGGTGTCGTTGCGCACCTTCTGGAGCAGGGCCACGGTCTCGCCGCTGCTGCGGGCCTCGTACTCCTGGAACGAGAGCTGGAGGGTCTTGCGCAGGCCGTCGTTGAAGAGCTGCATGCCGACGGACTGGACGACGAACTGGAGCGTGTAGCTCTGGAGGGTCTGGGCGAGGCGGGCGGCGAGGGCGACGCCGACGGCGAGCAGCAGCCAGAGCATGGCGCCGCGGACCAGCTCGGCCTCGGGCAGGCCGGCGGGGTTGAGCACGTACTGGTCAATGATGTGGCCGAGGATGAGCGGGTCAACGAGGCCGAGGATCTGGGCGGCGGCGGCGAGGGCCAGGGCGAGGAGGACGCGGGCGCGGAGCGGGCTCAGGTAGCGCAGCAGGACACGCATCGGCACTCTCCCGGGCGGGGGCAGAGGTCGGTCGGGACGTAGTGGCGCCCCGGTGCGGGCGCCCACACAGGGGCGCCCCCAACGCCTAACCGCTGGACATCTGTGGACCTGGCTAGACTCAGTATGACACAGGCGCGGCGGGCGGGCAAGGCGGGCACAGGCGCGCCCCTCCCCCCGCGCGGGGGGAGGGGCGCACGCTGACGGACGGGGTCAGCGGAGGCCGGCTAGAGCCTGGCGCACTGGTCCTCCTTGTTGCCCTGGACGATGTTGCCGCCGCCGGTCGGGGCGGGGCGGTTCTCCTTGCACTGGAGGTTGCCGTCCACGCGGTTGCGCCGGATCTCGACGCCGCCTGTGTTCTTCATCACCTGGATGCTGCCGCCCACGGTGTTGTTGTTGGCCGCGAGCTTGCGGTTGTTGCTGTCGTACTGGATATCGCCGTTGACGCGGACGCCGTCCACGGTGGCGGAGCCGCCCTGCTTGATCTGGATACTGCCGCCGACGGTCGAGCCCTTCACGGTGACGCTCGCGTGGCCCTCGGCCTGGATGTTGCCGATGACGGTGATGCGTGAGGCCGAGAGGCTGGCGCGGGACTCCACCTTGAGGGTGCCCTTGATGTAGGTGCCGTTCAGCGTGCAGGAGCCGCCCTGGGGCACGCGCAGGTTGTCCACGGTCACGGCGCCGAGCCTGCCGCGGCAGGTGGTCTCCTCGGCGTAGGCGGACGGGGCGGCAAACGCGGTTGCGAGGATCAGCCCCAGGACGACAATGGCCATCAGCCTGGTTCGCATCAGCTCCTCCTGTATGGTGACGATCAGGCGCCGCGCCCCCTACGCGGCCGGCTCAGACGGGGAGCGGGGGCCCACCGCTCACTTCAACAGAGGAGGGCCGAAGAGTGAAAATACAGTTGATCGGCGCGATGTTCGCGGTCGAGGGCCGGCGCCGGGGGGCCCGATGACGATCTGGATCGGCACCTCGGGGTGGAGCTATGGACACTGGCACGGGGTGCTCTACCCGCACGGGGGGCCGCCGCACGAGCGCCTGGGGCACTACGTGGCGCGGTTCGCAACGGTGGAGCTGAACGCGAGCTACTACCGCTGGCCTGGGGAGCGGACCTTCGCGAGCTGGCGCCGGCGCCTGCCCGAGCACTTCCGCATGAGCGTGAAGGCGCCAGGGCTGCTCACCCATGTGCGGCGGCTGTACGGGCCCGAGGGCTGGGCGGCGCGCATCGGCGCCGCCTTCACGGCCCTGGGCGAGCGGGCCGGCGTGCTGCTGGTGCAGCCGTCGCCGCACCTGGCCTACGACCCGGCGCGGCTGGACTACTTCCTCGGCTGCGTGCCGCGCCACGTGCGGGTCGCCGTCGAGCTGCGCCACCCGAGCTGGCACCACGACGAGCTGTTCGCGCTGCTGGAGCGCCACGGCGCGGCCTACTGCGTGATGAGCGGCGCCCACCTGCCGTGCGTGCTGCGGGCGACGGCGCCCTTCGTCTACGTGCGGCTCCACGGGCCGAGCCACGACCACATGTACGCGGGGTCGTACAGCGACGACGACCTGCGCTGGTGGGCGGGCCGCATCCAGGAGTGGGCGGGGCAGGGGCGCGACGTGTGGGCCTACTTCAACAACGACGGCGAGGGCCACGCGGTGCGCAACGCCCTGGCCCTGCGCGCCATGGTCGGGGCGTAGCGGGGACTAGACCCGGGCGTCCAGCCGGCGGGCGAGGTAGGCGTCGAGGTCGGGGCGCGCCGGGGCGGCGAGCACGGTCTCGACCCAGGCGGCCCGCTCGAAGCAGATCAGCGCCAGATCCCAGGCGCAGGCGATCAGCCCGCTGCCCGTGACCTCGCTCAGGAGCTCGGGCGCGTCGTGGGGCGAGACGAAGACGAAGTGGCGCAGCTCGTTCTCGTCGGCCCAGACGCTGAGGAAGACGAAGTTGGCCCCGCGCCCGTCGTGGATGCCGAGGAAGCCAACCCCGTAGTGGCCGACCCCGGCGAGGCGGGGCAGGGCCGCCCGCGCCACGGCCCGGGCCGCCTCGACGAGGGCGCGGCGCGGCCCGTCGCCGCGGTAGGCGATGCCGTACTGCTTGAGGCGCCAGCCGCCCTCCTCCCAGAGGCCGAGCGGGCGGATCGGGCGCGGCGCGTAGGGCTCGTGAAGGGCGATCATGCTGGACTCCCGTGTGGCTCTGCGGTCTGCTCCTGGCCACAGGGTACGGGACGGGGTCGCGCCCCGCATCACCCGAGATGGGTGATAGGCGCCCGGGGCCCACAGTCGCAGGCCCAGCCGGATCGGCTCGGGCGGGGTCAGGGCGCGAACGCGGTGGCGACCGCCTGGACGGGGGGCAGGCCCTCGGCGAAAAGGGCCCAGGTCTCGCCCGCGTCGCGGCCGGCGAAGACCCGCCCGTCGGCGGTGCCGAGGTAGAGGTCGCCCGCGGGGTCGGCGGCGAGGCTCTCGCGCAGGCAGAGGGCGGGGGCCAGGGGGAGGCCGCGGGACAGCCGCTCCCAGGAGGCGCCGGCGTCGCGGCTGCGCCAGACGGCGAGGCGGCCCTCGGTGGTGCGGCGCTGCTTGTCGGAGATGTGGGGCACGACGAAGAGCGTGTCGGGGTCGTCGGGGTGCAGGGCCAGGGGCCAGCCGAAGGGGGAGGGCAGGCCGGCGGAGATGTCGGCCCAATGCTCGCCGTAGTCGTCGGAGCGGTAGACGCCGGCGTGGCCCTGCTGGTAGAGCCGGCCGGGGCGCGCGGGGTGGAGGGCGAGCCTATGGGGGCACTGGCCCGAGGCCGCGCAGTGGTCGGGGCGGGTGTCGGGGCGCACGCCACTGTTGATCGGGCGCCAGGTGGCGCCGTCGTCGTCGCTGCTGTAGGCCCCGCCGGCCGAGATGCCGACAACGAGGCGATCGGGGTCGCCCGGGGCGACGATGATCGTGTGCAGGATCAGACCGCCGCCGCCCTCGTCCCAGCTGGTGCGGGTGGGGTGATCGTTGAGACCGGCGACGCTCCGCCAGGTGGCGCCGAGGTCGGGGGAGCGGAAGAGGCCGGCCTCGCGGGTGCCGGCCCAGAGCTCGCCGGGCCGGGACGGGTGGCCGGGGCGCACCTGCCAGATCTGGTGGGCCTGGCGGCCGTCGCCGAAGCGGGGGCGGCCCGCGAGGGGGGCCCAGGTGGCGCCGCCGTCGGCCGAACGCCAGATGGCGGGGCCGCCGGGGCCGTTGGCGGCGACGAGCAGGCCCCCGTCGCGGGGGTCGGCCGCGACGGCGTTGATGGAGAGGCCGCCCAGGTGCCGCTCGGGCGCCGCCCCGCCCGCCCGACAGCGGTAGAGCCCGTCGCGGGTGCCGAGCAGCACGAGCAGATCGCCCTGGCCGGGCCGGTCGCCTGCGTGGCCCATGGTCCCTCCGTGACTGACCGAGGCCCGCGGCCTCGCCGGGGATGCGGCGAGTGTACGGCGCGGGCCGCGCCGAGTCAAGCCGGGGCGCGGACGCGGGGTGCTATAATGGGGCCTCTGGTCGGCCCCGACGATGAAGCGTGGTGACGCCGTGGACGGCATAGCAGCTGGCGGCGCTCTGCTCCACACGAAGCTGTTCGCCCCGGCGCGGCGCGGCGACGCCGTGGCGCGCCCGCGGATCGTAGCGCGCCTGGCGGCCGGGCTCGGGCGCAGGCTCACCCTGATCGCCGCGCCGGCGGGCGCGGGCAAGACGGCGGCCCTGGCCGAGTGGATCGCCGCGGCCAGGGCCGGGGGGGCTGGGGCGCCGCGGTTCGCCTGGCTCTCGCTGGACGAGGGGGACAACGACCCGCCGCGCTTCTGGCGCTACGTGGCCATGGCCCTGGCGGGGGCGCTGCCCGGGGCCGAGGCCGCCACGGAGCCGCTCTTCAGCGGCGCGCAGCCGTTCAGCGGGGAGGCAGCGGCGGCCACCATCCTGAACCTGGCCGCCGCCGGGCCGGCGGCGGAGGGCGCGGGCCCGGCCGTGCTCGTGCTCGACGACTACCACCTGATTGACGACCCGGCGATCCACCGCTCGGTCGCCTACCTGGCCGACCACCTGCCGCCCGGGCTGCGCCTGGCCATCGCGGGCCGGGTGGACCCGCCGCTGCCGCTCGCGCGGCTGCGGGCCCGGGGCGAGCTGGCCGAGCTGCGCGCCGGCGACCTGCGCTTCGGGCCTGAGGAGGCGGCGGCCTTCCTGCGCGAGACGATGGGCCTGACACTCAGCGATGACCAGGTGGCCACCCTGGCGGCGCGCACCGAGGGCTGGGCGGCCGGGCTGCAGCTCGCCGCCCTGGCCCTGCGCGAGCAGCCCGACGCGGCCCGCTTCATCGCCGCGTTCAGCGGCAGCAACCGCCACATCCTCGACTACCTGCTCGACGAGGTGCTCCACCAGCAGCCGCCCCATCTGGTCGCCTTCATGCTGCAGACCGCCATCCTCGGCCGGCTGTGCGGACCCCTGTGCGACGCCGTGCTCGGCCTGGAGCCCGCGGGCGAGGGCGTCTCGGCCGACGAGCGCGCCGGCGTCGGCCCGGCCCCGCCGCCCGCGGCGCCCGGCGGCCACAGCTACAGCCAGCTGCTGCTCGACCAGCTCGAGCGGGCGAACCTGCTGCTCATCCCGCTCGACGCCGAGCGGCGCTGGTTCCGCTACCACCACCTGCTGGCCGACGTGCTGCGCCACCGCCTCCAGCGCGAGCAGGCGCAGCAGCGGGCGGCGCTGCACCGGCGGGCCGCGGGCTGGCTCGAGCGACACGGCATGGACGAGGCGGCTGTCGGCCACTACCTGGCGGGCGAGCTGCCGGGCGACGCGGCGCGGCTCGTCGTGCGGCTGGAGCCCCTGCGGGCCCTGGCGCGCGGCGAGGCGGCGCAGGTCGAGCGCTGGCTGGCGGCCCTGCCCGAGGCGGCGCTACGCGCGCACCCGGCCCTCTGCCTGGCCCAGGCCCGCCTGCTCCTGCGCAGAAACCAGCCCGCCGCCGCGGTCGAGGCGTGGCTGCGCGAGGCCGAGGCCGGGCTCGCGGCCGGCGGAGCGGCGGGCGTCCCGGCCGAGATCGCCGCGACCAGGGCCCACCTGGCGATCACCACGGGGCAGTTCCAGGAGGCGGCGGCCCGCTGCGAGGAGGCCCTGGCCCGGCTCCCCCCCGACGACGGCTTCGGGCGGGCCGCCCTGACCTTCATGCTCGGCAACGCCCTGAACGCCTTCGACTACGCGGCGGCCGAGCGGGTCTACGGCGAGGCGACCCTGCTCGGGCGCGCCCACGGCAACGCCCGCGCCGCCGTAATGTCGCTGGTCAACCGGGCGCTGCTCGCCGAGCAGCGGGCCGACCTGCTCGGCGCCGAGGGGCTGCTCCAGGAGGCCCTCGCGCTCACGGCGGGCGCCGGCCATCGCCCGCTCCCCACGGCCCAGGGCGCCTACAGGCACCTGGCGGGGGTCTGCTACGAGCGCGACCGGCTCGACGAGTCCGAGCAGCACCTCGCGACCGCGCTGGAGCTGGCCCGCCAGGGCGAGCAGGTGCTCCCCCTGGCGATGGGCCTGAGCGCCCAGGCCCTCCTGCGGCAGGCCCGGGGCGACAGGGCGGGCGCCCTGGCGGCCCTCGACGAGGCGCGGGCGGTGGTCGGCGCGGCCGGCCTGGCGCGGTACCGGCCGCTGCTCGAGGCGCGCCGGGCCGAGCTGCGGCTCCGCCAGGGCGACGCGGGGGCGGCGGCCGCCTGGGCCGCGAGCTTCGACCCCGAGGCCGACTGGCGGCCCCTCAGCCATGACGGGCGCAACAACCTTCGCGGCCTGCACCTGGCCTTTGCCCGCGCCCAGATCGGCCTGGGCAGGCCCGAGGCCGCCCTCGCGGTGCTGGCGCGCCTGGCCGAGCTGGCCGAGGCGGAGCGGAGCCCGGCGCGCCTCGCCGAGGCCCTGGTGCTGCGGGCCCTGGCCCTCGACGGCATGGGCGAGGGCGGGGCCGCGCGGCACGAGCTGGGGCGGGCGCTCCTGCTGGCCCTGCCCGCCGGCTCGCTCAGGGTCTTCCTCGACGAGGGCCCGGCGCTGCGCCCGCTCCTCACGGCGCAGCCGGCGAGGGGCGCCGGGCGGGACGGCTGGCTCGCGGCCATCGTCGCGCGGCTGCTGGCGGCCCTCGCGCCGAAGCCTGAGCGCCCGCCCGCCGAGGCCGGTGGCGCGCCCCTGGCCGCGGGCGACCGGGCGGCCCAGGGCCTGGACGAGCCCCTGACCCCGCGCGAGCTCGAGGTGCTGCGGCTGCTGGCGGCGGGGCTCTCGAGCAGCGAGATCGCCGAGCGGCTGGTGGTCTCGGTCAACACGGTGAAGACGCAGCTCAAGAGCGTCTACGGCAAGCTCGACGCCCACAGCCGCTCGGCGGCCCTGGCCCGAGCCCGCGCCCTCGGCCTGCTGGGGCTCTGAGCCGGCGCCGACCTCGCCCGCAGCGCAGCGCTCCCTCTCCGCGGTGGAGAGGGAGCCGGGACCAGGTGAAAGTGCCGAGATCGTGGCCGGAGGCGCACTACGCGGCGCCGGCGCCGGCCCCGCGCAGCCGGGCGGCCCGCCGCGCCAGGCCCCGCCGGTCGAGGGCGTAGGCCAGCCCGAGCCCAAGCAGGGCGAGCAGGACGGGCCGCGCGACCATGCCCGCCGGGTAGGCCGGGGCGTCCAGCGTCGCGCCGCCGGTCGGGTACTCGAGGATGTAGGCCGCGTGCTCGACGACGTTGGCGCCCTCGCGGGCGGCCATATCGGCCAGGGTGCGGTCGTAGGGGTAGCCGCCAGCCGCGTGGATCAGCTCGGCCGCGGGGCCGCCGCGGCCCGCCGACCAGCGCGCAAAGCTCTGGCGGGTGGCCTCCTCCACGGCGAGGCCGGGGATGAGCAGCCGGTCGAGGCCGGGGGCGTCGGCGAAGCTCCAGCGCGGCACCAGGGCCAGGCCGTTGCGCGAGACGATCGCCGTGCGCTCGGGGGCGACCGTGTGGTTCACCGCCGTGATCGAGCGCGGGTAGGTGTCGATCACCGAGCCGAGCTCGATCTCGCCGATGCCGGGGTAGAGCGCGACGCCCAGGGCGGTCTTGCCCACGCGGTAGGCGTTCAGCAGCACACCCGGACCCCGCGGCACCGGCAGCGCGTAGGTCGGGTCGGCGAGGAAGTGGGCGTAGGGGTAGCCGAGCCGCCCGGCGACGGACGCGGCCGCCGCGGGCCCGAGCATACGCCCGAGGGTGTGGAGGGTCGCGTCCACGCCCGCGGTGATCCCCGCCGACGAGATCAGCTTGCCGTCCTCGACGTAGCGCACGCCCTCGACCAGGCGCACCTCGGGGTGGCGCTCGCGCATGGGGGCGAAGACGTTGTGGTGCGTGGTCGCGGTCCGCCCGTCCAGCAGGCCGGTGTCGGCCAGGTTGAGCAGGCCGCCGCAGATCGTGAGCAGGGTGGTGTCGGGCCCGGCGTTGGCGCGGATCCAGTCCAGGATCACCTGGTACTCGGGGGCCTGGTCGAAGGGCATGTAGGGGACGACGATCAGGTCGGGCGCGGCCCCGAAGGCCCGGTCGTACTCGGCGAACGAGTAGTGGGGCACGAAGTCCACGCCGCGCTGGCTCTGGGCGCCGGGGAAGAGGTGGGTGAGCCGGCGCTCGGGGGCCACGGCGTAGAGGTTGAACGCGCCGGAGGTGGCCAGCACCTCGTAGGGGGCAAGGAAGTCGGTGCCCTCGGTGCCGCTGTTAGCGGCGACGATCACCGCGGTGCGGCGGGCCGGGTCGTGGGCGGGCGGCTCGGGCAGCGGGCCGGCGTAGGGCGGCGGCGTCGGGTCGCCGAGGCGGAAGCCGGCGAAGTGGGCGCCGGCGCCGGCGGCGCCGACCACCAGGGGGAGCAGGACGGCGGCCAGGGCGTAGGCGAGGCCGCGGCCGACGCGGGCGCGCAGCCGGCGGGACACGGGGGGCGCGGTCGTGGGGGTCATTGGAGCGCTCCTCTGTATTGAATGCTGATGGGGCAGCGGGCCCGCTACGAGCGGGCGCTAGCGGGCCGCGGCGACGACCTCGGCCACGGCGGCGACGAAGGCCGCGGGGTCGCTGGCGGGGATGTCGTGGCCGGCCTCGGGCAGCACCACCAGGCGCCCCCGCGACGACTGGGCGGCCAGCCGCTCCTGGGCCTCGGCCCAGCCCGCGTAGGCCATGCCGCCCTTGCCCGCCGCCAGCACGACCACCGGCAGGTCGCCCAGGCTCGCCGCCGCCAGGGCCTCGTTGTCGGCGAACTGGCCGAAGAACTCGGCCCTGGCCGCCGCCACGGCGCGGGGCCGCGTGGCGAGCACGTTGCGCGCCCGCTGGTCGGCCGCGGAGAGCTGGTGGGGCGCGGCGGGCTCGCTCACCGGCAGCAGGCGGGCGAGGCCGACCCGGCCCGTCAGCTCGCTCAGCGCCGCGAAGAGGGGGATCAGACGCTCCTCGGTCGCGCGGTAGCTCGGGGCCGCCAGGGCGTCGAAGTACTCGTTGCGGGCGTCGGCGAAGACCAGACCGGCCACCTCCTCGGGGTAGTCGAGGGCGAAGGCGCGCACGTACTTCGCGCCGAGCGAGAGCCCCGCCAGGACGTAGGGCCCCCGCTCGCCGGCCCGTTCGAGCAGCGTGCGCAGCTCGGCGGCCATGGCCCGCGGGGTGCGCGGGCGGGGGCTCGGCTCGCTCCAGCCCAGGCCGGCGCGGTCGTAGAGGCAGACCCGGCCGCCCTCGGCCAGGGCGGGCAGCACGCCGTGCCAGTTGACCGCGGCGCCGGCGTAGCCGCTGTCGAGCACCACGGTCGGGCCGCCCGTACCGACGCAGTGAATGTGCATGCTGTAGCCGCCGACGTCCACGAGCCGGCCGGGCGGCGGGAAGCGCTCGGCGTCGCCGCGGGCGTCCAGGCTCT
>DAOLDO010000003.1:0-25467 GCA_035327325.1 Chloroflexaceae bacterium
TGCTCCTGATGCGGTCGTCTTCCGACACGGCCGCCCCGGGTGGCTAGATCACGAAGGTGAGGGCGATCATGCCCACGAAGAGCACCGAGCTGATGATCGCGATCAGTCGCAGGTCGCGGCGCACGTCGGCGTAGTCGCGCGTGTAGTCCGGCGGCTCGATCGGGCGCTGCGGCGGGCCGCTCGGGCGGCGGGCCTGGGTCGAGCGGACGGGCTGGCGCCGGCGCTGCGTGCGTTGGGTCGTGGGCATGGGGGTCCTCTATCGGCGCGCCGCCGTGGCGGCGGGTGCGTGCTCAGACTCCCCGATTATACCATCGTTCGCCAGCGCGAGCAGCACCACGTTCTGGGAGGGGTCGCGCACGAAGAGCCCCGCGCCCGCCTCCTCCACCGGCAGCCCCGCCGCCCGCACGCGGCCCAGCACGGCGTCGAGGGCGGCCTGGTCCGGCAGGCGCACCGCGTAGTGGCGCAGGCCCACGGCGTCGGCCGGGGGCGGGGGCGCGCCGACGCCCGCCCAGATGTTCAGCCCCAGGTGGTGGTGATAGCCGCCGGCCGCCACGAACAGGGCGCTGTTGCCGAAGCGCTGCATCACCTCGAAGCCCAGCACGCCCACGTAGAACTCCTCGGCCGCCCGCAGGTCGGCGACGTGCAAGTGCACGTGGCCGATCGTCGTGCCCGCCGGCAGGCCCGCCCAGGGGCCGGAGGCGCTGTCCAGCTCGCCGAGGATGGCCTCGATGTCGAGCGGGTCCACGGTCATGCGCACCTCGTCGCCCGCCTTGGGCCAGGCCGCGCGAGGCCGGTCGGCGTAGATCTCCAGCCCGTTGCCGTCAGGGTCGTCCAGGTAGAGGGCCTCGCTCACCAGATGGTCCGAGGCCCCGGTGAGCGGATAGCGCGCCTCTGCCAGGCGCGCGATCACGCGGGCCAGGTCGGCCCGGGTGGGCATGAGGATGGCGACGTGGTAGAGCCCCGTGCTGCGCTGGGGCTTCGGCCGGGCGCCGCGGCGCTCCTCCAGGCTCAGCAGGGCCGGGCCGCCGACCGAGAGGGCGTAGTCGCCGTCGGGCTGCCGCGCGCCGCGCATGCCCAGCACGCCCTCGTAGAAGCTCAGGGACCGGCCCAGGTCGGCCACCGTCAGCCGCACCGGGCCGACGGCCGTTCGCTCGTCAATCACAAAGCTGCTCATCGTCTCGCTCCTGTTTATCGCATCTTGCCACCCTCACTCTAGGCCAGGGCCGTTGACGCCGACGTGTACATGAGCGTTAACGAGCCGCCGCCGCGCCCCAGGTTGCGCCCCGCGCCTTCTGCGGCTACTATAGCACCCTATGACGCGCATCGGCATATTCGGGGGCGGCCAGCTCGCCCAGATGCTCACCCAGGCCGCGGTCAGCCTCGGCCTCGAGACCGCGATCTTCGAGCGGGCGCCCGACAGCCCCGCCGGCCACCTCACCCAGCGCGAGGTGGTGGGGCCCTGGGAGGACCCGGAGGCCCTCGCGCGCTTCGCCGCCCACTGCGACCTGGTCACCCTCGAGAACGAGTTCGTGGACGCGGCCATCCTGGCCCGCCTCGAGGCCCGCGGCCTGCCCGTCTACCCCACCGCGGCCACGGTCGGCCTGGTGCAGGACAAGCTCACCCAGAAGGAGCGCGTGGCCGCCGCCGGGCTCGCCGTGCCCGCCTTCCGCGGCGTGGCCGCGCCCGAGGAGGTGCTGGCCGCCGGCGCCGAGCTCGGCTGGCCCCTGGTGCTCAAGGCGCGCCGCAACGGCTACGACGGCTACGGCAACGCGACCCTGCGCCACGCCGAGCAGGCGCCGGCGGCCTGGCGACGCCTGACCGCCGGCGGTAGCCCTCTGCTCGTCGAGGCCTGGGTGCCCTTCGCCCGCGAGCTGGCGGTGATGGTGGCGCGCGGCCGCGACGGCGCCACCCTGGCCTACCCCGTGGTCGAGACCGTCCAGCAGAACCACATCTGCCACCTGGTGCGCGCCCCCGCCCCGCTGCCCGAGGCCGAGGCCGCCGCAGCCACCGCCCTGGCCGTGCGCGCCGTCGAGGCCGTGGGCGGCGTCGGCATCTTCGGCGTCGAGCTGTTCGAGCTGCCCGACGGCCGGGTGCTCTTCAACGAGCTGGCGCCGCGGCCCCACAACTCGGGCCACTACAGCATCGAGGGCTGCCTCACCTCGCAGTTCGAGAACCACCTGCGGGCCGTCCTCGGCTGGCCCCTCGGCCCCGCCGCGCTGCGCGCCCCCGCCGCCGTGATGGTCAACCTGCTGGGCCGGCGGGCAGGAACCGTGCCGCCGGACGCCCTCGCCGCGGCCCTGGCCGTGCCCGGGGCCCACATCCACCTGTACGGCAAGCGCGAGGCGCGCGTCGGCCGCAAAATGGGCCACGTCACCGCCCTCGGCGCCAGCCTGGCCGAGGCCGAGGCCGTGGCCCGCCGCGCCGCTGAGCTGGTAGATCTCTAGTTCGGATCGGTGAAGATGGACGTCTCGTTTGTCATCACGAAGCGCACGAAGGCCGCGAAGGGAGCAGGCACGGCTGTGCCGCACGTGACCGCACGAGCCGCACGAGCGGCGCGGAAGTCCTCGCGTCGGCAGAGCGTCGCTCACACCCTTCGTCACCTTCGTGGTCTTCGTGGTCAAACCGCCGCTCCTTCGGACAAGCTATGCCTGGAGGCCCAGGTTTGATGCCGCTGGTCGGGATCATTATGGGGAGCGACAGCGATCTGCCGACCATGCAGGGCGCGATCGAGGTCTGCGCGCAGTTCGGCGTGGCCCACGAGGCCCGGGTGGTCTCGGCCCACCGCACGCCCCTCGACATGATCGAGTACGGGCGCACGGCCCACGAGCGGGGCCTGCGCGTGATCGTCGCCGGGGCCGGCGGCGCGGCCCACCTGCCCGGCATGGTGGCGGCCTGCACGCCATTGCCCGTCATCGGCGTGCCCGTGCAGAGCAAGGCCCTTGGCGGCCTCGACTCGCTGCTCTCGATCGTGCAGATGCCCGCGGGCGTGCCGGTGGCGACGGTGGCGATCGGCGGCGGGCGCAACGCCGGCCTGCTCGCCGTGCAGATCCTCGCCGCCCACGACCCGGCCCTGCTCGCTCGCGTGCTGGCCTACAAGGAGGAGCTGGCCGCCCAGTCGCGGGCCAAGAACGCCAATCTCAGTCCGGGGTCAGGCCCGGCTTAGGCGCGCCTGCTTGAGGCGGCCGGCGGCCCCCGGTACACTGCGGAGCAGCCGCACCCACAGGAGAAGACTATTGTGAAGAACCTGCTCGTCACCGGCGGCGCCGGCTTCATCGGCGCGAACTTCGTCCACTATATGCTCGCGAAGTACGACTACAAGATCGTCGTCTTCGACAAACTGACCTACGCGGGCCGCGAGGAGAACCTCCAGCCGGTCGCCGCGGACCCGCGCTTCGCCTTCGTGCAGGGCGACATCTGCGACGCGGCGGCGGTGCGCGCGGCGATCCGCGAGCATCAGATTGACACGATCGTCAACTTCGCCGCGGAGACCCACGTTGACCGCTCGATCATGGCCCCCGACGCCGTGATCGCCACCAATGTCAACGGCACGTGGACCCTGCTCGAGGCCGCCCGCGAGCTGCAGCTGGAGCGCTTCCACCAGATCTCGACCGACGAGGTCTACGGCGCTATCCCCGCCCCCGGCCGCTCGCGGGAGGGCGACCCCTTCGAGCCGCGCAGCCCCTACTCGGCCAGCAAGGCCGGCGCCGAGCACCTGGTCTATGCCTACTTCATCACCTACGGCCTGCCCGTCACCACCACTCGCGGCTCGAACAACATCGGCCCCTACCACTACCCCGAGAAGGCCGTGCCGCTCTTCACCACCAACGCGATTGACGACCTGCCCCTGCCGCTCTACGGCGACGGCATGCAGGTGCGCGACTACCAGTACGTCGGCGACCACTGCGAGGGTATTGACCTGGTGCTGCATAAGGGCGCCCTCGGCGAGGTCTACAATGTCGGCACCGAGGTCGAGACGCCCAACCTCGAGATGGCGCGCAAGATCCTCGACCTGCTGGGCAAGCCCCACAGCCTGATCACCTACGTGACCGACCGGGCCGGGCACGACCGGCGCTACGCCCTCGACTGCGCGAAGCTGCGCGCCCTGGGCTGGCGCTCGCGTCACAGCTTCGACCAGGCCCTCGAGAAGACCGTGCGCTGGTTCGTCGCCAACGAGGACTGGTGGCGGCCGATCAAGTCGGGGGCCTACCGCGAGTACTACCGCAAGCAGTACGAGGAGCGCGGCTGAGCGGCGCTTATTGCTGGAAGCCCTCGGCCCCCTCGAGGATCACCTCGTAGCCCGCGTCCGTGCGGCGAAAGCGCATGTGGCGCGGGCCAACCGTCAGCCCCCGTGCGCGCACCTCGTCGTGCACGCGGGCCTGGATGGCGGGCCAGAGCTCGGCCTCGCCCTGGTAGTAGCGGCGCAGCAGCGCCGCGAGCTCGGCGTCGGCCGCCCAGCTGATCCGCTCGCCCATGGTTGCCCCCTTCGGTTCTGACCGGCCTATCCGTGGTATACTCGCGCATTCGTCACGACACGCCGCAGCGGCCCCGCGTACGCCGGGGCATATTTATGTCTGGGCCGGCGCGCCCATTGAGAGAGGAGAGCGGGAGCGATGACGCGACCAAGTAGCGGTGGACGCATCGAGGTTGTCTGCGGCTGCATGTACAGCGGCAAGACCGAGGAGCTGATCCGGCGCATGCGCCAGGTGATGATCGCCCGCCAGCCCTGCAGGATCTTCACGCCCCGCCTCGACACGCGCTACAGCGCGGGCCACGTGGCGAGCCACACGGGCGCCAAGCTCGAGGCCGTGCCGGTCAGCTCGATCCACGAGGTGGTCGCCGGCGCCGAGGACGTGCAGGTGATCGCCATTGACGAGCTGCATTTCCTCGAGGACGGCGCCGAGGAGATCCTGGCCGGCTGTCAGGCCCTGGCCGACCGGGGCCTGCGCGTGCTCGTCGCCGGGCTCGACCAGAACTACCGCGCCGAGCCCTTCCCCGGCATGATGCAGCTCATGGCCGTGGCCGAGCAGGTGGATAAGCTCTACGCGATCTGCGTGCGCTGCGGGGCCTACGCCACCCGCTCCCAGCGGCTGATCAACGGCCGGCCCGCCCCCGCCGACGCGCCCACCCTCGTCGTCGGCGGGCTTGACCTCTACGAGGCCCGCTGTCGCAGCTGCTACGAGCCCGCCCGGTAAGCCCGCGGACGAAAGACCAAAGACGAAGGGCGAGAGCCCGCTCCATCTACAGCAAAGCCGGAGTGTTCGCTCCGGCTTTGGTCGTTGGCCCTGAGTCCCTGGTCTCGCGAAGCGACTACGCCATCCCCAGCTTGCGCTTCAGCTCGGCGAGCTCGGAGTCGACCTCGCTCGCCTTCTCGAGGTCCTGGAAGCGGGTCTCGAGGGAGCCCTGCTCGAGCTTGGCCATGGCCTCGGCGCGCGCCAGCTGGTCGTCCACGCGCTCCTCGAGCTGGTCGAGCTTGTCAATCGCGGTGATCTGGCCCATGCGGGTGGCCGTCCGCTGGAGGGCCTCCTGGGTCTGGGCGCGGTTCTTCTTGGCGATGATCAGCTCTTTCTTGGCCTTCACCTCGGCGATGCGCGTCTCGAGCTGCACCAGGGCGTCCTGCATCGCGTTGACCTGCTCCTCTTGCGCGATCTCCTGGGCCTGGTACTGCTCGGCGAGCTTTTGAGCCTGCACCTTGCGCGAGAGGGCGGCCTTGGCCAGCTCCTCGTCGCCGGCGCGCAGGGCGGCCTCGGCCTTGGTCGTCCACTGGGTCACCTCGGCGAACGAGGCGATGCGGCGCTGCTCGAGCCTGGTCTCGTCGGCCATGGCGGCGGCGACGCTGGTGCGCACCTCGTACAGCTCGTTGGTGAGCTGCCTGAGGTACTCGTTCGCCATCTTCTCGGGGTCCTCGGCCTTATCGAGCATGGCGTTAACATTGGCGCTGACGAGGTCCTTGATACGGCCCAGGATAGACATGGTCGCTCTCCTCCTTGCGGACTGACAGGATTCCGGCGTCATCGTACGGAACCAGTGGTATGACCACCCTAGAGCGCGGTCATTCTAGCACGCCGCCATCGGTTCCACAAATGATACGTGAGCCGCGCAAAAAGGTCACAGGGGTTTGCGTGCGGGCACGCCGACGGGGCGAGGGTAGCGCCGGTCGGTCGGCGCGACCTTGGCGATGATCACCAGGGCCCGCGGCTCGACCCCGGGCAGGGCAACCGGCTCGACCGCGGCCAGCTCGCCGCCGAGAAGGCCGATGGCTCTGGCGGCGGCGGCGGCCTCCTCCTGGGCCCCGGCCCCCTTGGGGGCGAGCATGCGCCCGCCGACGCCCAGTAGGGGCAGGCCGTACTCGGCCAGAACGCGCAGGTCGGCCACGGCGCGGGCCGTGACCACGCCGTAGCGCTCGCGCTCGGCCGGGTCGCGCCCCAGCTCCTCGGCGCGGGCCGTGACGACGCGCGCGTCGCGCAGGCCGAGGCGGGACACCAGGTGGACCAGGAACGCGGTCTTCTTGCCGACCGAGTCGACCAGGGTCAGCTTGAGCTCGGGGCGGAGCAGCTTGAGGGGCACGCCGGGGAAGCCGGCGCCGGTGCCGAGATCAATCAGCGAGCCGGGGGCGGGGCCGAGCTGCGGCGCCAGGGCGAGCGAGTCGAGGAAGTGGCGCACGTAGACGCCCTCGCGGTCGCCGATCGCCGTGAGGTTGGTGTGGGCGTTCCAGGCGGCCAGCTCGTCGGCGTAGACCCGGAACCGGGCCAGCTGCTCGTCGCTAAGGGGGAAGCCCCAGGCTTCGCAGGTTTGGGCGAGGAGGCGCTCGGCGTGATCAGTCATCGTCCTGGTAGAGGCCGTGCTCAGCGATATAGTGGCGCACCTCGTCAGGGATGAGGTAGCGGACGGTGCGGCCGGCGGCGAGGCGGCGGCGCAGCTCGGTGCTGGAGATGTCCAGGCGCGGGCCTTCGATCAGGGTGACGCGACCGGCGAGCTCGGGGAGGGCGGCGAGGAGGGCTGGCATGTCGAGCTCAAAGCGGGGGCGCGCGATAATGGCTAGCCTGGGCAGGGCGATCACCTCGGCGGCCCGGTGCCAGCGCGGCATGTCGCGGGCGGCGTCGGCGCCGACGATGAACCACAGTTCGGCGGGGGGCGGGGGGCGCTCGCGGAGGGTGAGCAGGGGGTCAACGGGGTAGGAGGGCGGGGGGCGGCGCAGCTCGAGGTCGTCGGCGTGGAAGGCGCTGTTGCCGGCGCAGGCCAGGCGCACCATGCTCAGGCGGTGGTCGGGCGCGCCCTGGGCCTGGCCCTTGAGGGGCTGGCGCGCGGCGGGCACGAAGGCGACGCTGGCGAGGCCGAGGGCGACGCGGGCCTCCTCGGCGATGGCGAGGTGGCCGATGTGGATCGGGTCGAAGCTGCCGCCGTAGATTCCGATACGCACAGGCTGGGCCACCGTGTCGCTCTGTCTCCCAAAAGGGCTGGCCGGGGCGCGTGCGGCGGCCGACAGCCCCCTACGCGGCCCGCAGCTCCATCTCGTAGGCGTCCTGGAACAGGTGCCAGACCATCCACGCGAGGTCGTGCTGGTCCTCGGCGGCGAGGTCGTCCACGTAGGGCGCCGCCAGGTCGCGCACATCGGCCCGCGACAGCATGTAGACCCTCGGGCCGAGGGTCTGGTGGAGCTGCACGGCCAGGGCATCGGCGAGGTCAATCATATCGCGCTCGGGCAGGCGGCGGTCGGTGCTGAAGCGATAGCCTTGCATGGGTGCGGTTCCAGCTGTCAGGTGCGGATACGGTTAGTAGCGCCCGCCGAGCCTGCGGTGCTGATCGTAGGCCGCCTCGTCGTAGGGCTCGTCGGCGTACTGCTCTCTGGCGACCGGGACGCGCTCGTGCTGGCCGGTGCGCCGCGGCAGCAGCGCGTTGTCGGTGAGGCTCTGGCTGATATAGTCGAGGTAGCCCTTGATGTCGTCGTTGTCGTCGAGGCTCGAGAAGGGCACCGTGGCACCCGAGACCGTCTTGACCGAGTCGCCGATGTCGCGCAGGGTCTGGTCAATGCCCTTGACCAGGCCGCGCATCACGCCGGCGAGCTCCTCCTTCTCCTGGACCGTCAGGTTGGCGAAGCCGATCAGGGCCTTCTCCTGGGCGCGCAGCAGCGTCGCCCGCAGGATGGCGATGTCGGCCTGGGTCTGGAGCTCATACCGGCGCACCAGGTGGGCCTGGCGCACCTGCTCGACCAGCTCCTCCGAGGTTACGGGCGTCCAGAGCAGGGCGGGGATGATAATGAAGCCGATGATGCCGATGATCACCTGCTGCATGATCAGCCCCGTGGAGGCCACGGCGGGCTGCGAGGCCCACCAGCTGTACTGGATCTCGAACGAGTAGTAGAGCAGGTAGAGGGCCGCGCCGATCACCACGGTGTAGCCCCAGGTGCGCGCGTTGATCTTCTGGAGCAGCATCCCCCCGGGCGACCAGGGGATGAGGAACGAGGTCAGGCTGGGGGGGGCCAGCACCAGGATCGCCGTGAACGCGCCGGCCACGATCCAGTTGCTGGTCAGCTGGCTCTGCACGCCCCACCAGTAGACGGCCGAGCCGGCCATGGCGATCAGCGCCAGCACGGCGAGCAGCGACTTGGCGGTAAATTGCCAGCCCCCGCCCCGCCGCCGCTGGCCGCGGACCATGTCCAGGTATCTGCTACTCACAGCTGTATCCTTCTAGCAGGGGCAGCCTGCCAGAGTGCGGCCTCCCCAGAATAGCACAAGCGTTCCAAAACTTCAATGATAAACCAGCACAAAAGTGCTGCGGTCGCCGGAGACTCCGGGGCGGGAGCGGGCCAATGCTCGTGAGGGTGGGCGTCGTCGGGTCATGGGCATCCCTCCGAGCTCCTAGCGCGGCGTGACCGCCGGGGTCAGGAACACGTAGGTCTCGATCCAATCGTAGTAGCCGGCCGCCTGGATGCGCTCCAGGAGGGCCGGCGAGAGGGCGGTGAGCCCATAGCTCTGGTTCACCTGGTACGGCACCTCGAGGGCGCCGACCCCCTGCCCGCGCAGGGTGAACTCGGCCTGGCCCTGGAAATCGCCGGTCAGACGGCCGAGGATGACGTGCTGCTGGTTGAGCGGATCGTACCACCACAGCTCGCTGCCTGTCGTGAGGTAGGGCCGGGGCGCCTCGAAGGGCCGGCGCTCGATCTGCTGGGCTCGCCAGCGCTCCTCGTTTGTGAGCGCCGCCGCCGTCGGCAGGCTCAGGGTGGGGAGCGGCGCCGCGGTGGGAGCCTCAGGCGCGACGGACGGCGGGGGCGTCGTCGGCGCGAGGGTCGGGGTGGTGGTCGCAGGGTCGGGCGCGTAGCTGCCCGGGAGCGTTGGGCTCGTGCTGCCCAGGGCCGGCGCCTGCGTGGCGACCAGGACCGTCGGCGTGGGCAGGGCCGCGGGGCGCGGCACCTCGGCCTGGGGGGACGACTGCAGCGCCTCCATGCAGCCGCCTAGCATGATGGTAGCGCCGGCTAGCACCAGGACAACCCCGAGCCGACCCCCACCCGCCACCCCTTTGCAGGGCTTGCGGCGCGGGGATAGGTCATGGGGCTGGTTCGGCACGGTGGCTCGCTTGCTGGGCTGGAAGTGTGCGTGTACACCTTACACTCGGGGCCAATGGTTCAAACCTTTGTCTATTAACCATTCTTTACATTACGACGACGGCACCACCCCGTAGCACTTTGGTCATGGTCGCCCGTAGTACTCAGAGCCGGGCTGGCTGCCAGGAAGATAAGACGTTGCTTTCGCGGTAACTGTTGCGGCACAGACTCGGGCACAGTACAGTCTAAACCGTCTGTTTTACGTGAAGAGTATAACGCTCCTCGCTCCCCTATGTCAAGGCGCTGTCAATAATTATCTCGCTTTTACGGTCCGCGCGCGGCACAGCAAACGGACCCCCGGGATAACCCGGGGGCCCGCTACGGTCAGGACGAGCGCTGCCTAGAGGGCGGCGCGGCGGCGCAGGATGAAGGCGCCGGCGACCAGGGCGAGGCCCAGGGCGGCGATCAGGCTGAGGGGCGCGGCCGAGCCGCTGGTGGCCGGCAGGGTGCTCGGGGTGGTCTCAGGGGCGGGCGCCGGGGCGGGCGCCGGGGCGGCGGCGGCCGGGGTGGTCACCGCGACCTCGGGGGTGATGCTGGCCACGTTGTTGGTGGCGAACACCGAGTAGATGCGGCCAGCCTCGACGGCGGTGCCGGGGAGGTCGATCACAACGTCGCTCGCGCCCGCGGGGGTCACCTGCAGGTCGTAGCTGCCGGCGGGCACCTCGAGGTAGTCGCTGGCCTGGGGGAAGGCGAGGCCCGAGATCAGGGTATCGCCGCCGGCAAGCTTGACATCAACAGCCGGAGCATCGGGCGAGAAGTGGTAGACGCGGATCTTGGCGTTGCCGCTGGCCGGAGCGCTGAGGTTGTCCTCGATGATCGTCGGCTGGATCTCGGCCACGGGGCCCGTGGCGGCGATGGTGTAGGCCATGCCCGCCTGGATGGTGGCGGTCGCGTCAATCACGGCGGCGTCCGCCGGCTGGCCGGTCGGAGCAACCTGGACCCTGTAGCTGCCGGCGGGCAGATCGAGGTAGTCGCTGGCGGTGAAGAAGGGCACGTTGGTCAGGACGCGATCGCCATCAACGAACACATCTACGGCGGGCGCGTCGGGCGACGCGTGGAGCACGCGCACCTTGGCGGTGCCCTCCTGGGCGAAGGCCGCGGGGACGAGGGCCAGGGCCATCAGGGCTGCGGTCAGGCCGAGCACGATCAGCTTGCGAATCTTCACGGGTTCCTCCTAAGAATGACGGTCCAGGTGGCTTGCACAGCTTGTGCTTGTTTTTTGCACAAGTTGTGCATCGCACCTATCTCTACGGAGGTCCGTGCGAGATGGATGTACGGATCCGCGCGATTTCGTTCTCGGCTCAGCCCCGGTCTGCCTGCGTGCGGAAGAGGGGCGGGCGCACGAGCAGCATCAGGCCAACGTCAACCAGGATATGCAAGATGGTCACCGTCCAGATGTCACGGTACAGCCAGAGGCACAGGCTCCAGCCCAGGACCAGGGCCACCTCGGCTACCGGGCGCCACTTGCGGATCCGGCGCGAGCGCGCCCCATCGTCGAGGTGCGGGGGCAGCACGCGCAGCCAGAAGAACCCGTGGATAAGCCCCCCATAGATCGTGAAGCAGATCACGCCGACGATGAAGCCCGCCAGCGAGGCGGCACCCGGGGCGACCAACCCGACGAGGCCCGCGCCAAGGAGCTCGCCCAGGCGGTACACGGCGGCGAAGGCGAGGGTCTCGGCGACCCCATTGCCGACGGAGAAGATCGCCAGGGGGAACCAGCGGATCGGGCGGCCCGCATGGCGCGCGACGAGCACGTAGAGCACCTGGCTCAGGGCGAAGGAGGCGCAGAGGTAGGCGACAAGCCAGGGGTTGCCCAGGGTGGCCTGGACATTCCACGTCGTCAGCCAGTCCCAGAGCAGCGGGACGCCGATAAGGGTTGAGCTCAGCCAGTAGAGCACGATCGCGCGTTCGGGGCGGCGTGCTAGCCCGAGAGGGGAATCCGCGCGCTGCGTGGGCGCGGATTTGTCTAGTTGGAGATCCACATACTGCTCCCGCTAGGCAGGCTGGTCGCATGGCGCCCTGGCGCACAGCGTTTATGCAGACCAGAGGCGGGTCGCGCACGCTGGGGCGGCATGGCCTGTCGGCGCTTGTCTTGTAGCCCGGCTAAGAGATAGCGCGGCAAAGTCTAATACTAACAATTTTTTGTTTATAAGCAAGAGCAGTATAGCACGAAACGCAGCCCCCTGGCAAGAGGGCTGCGACTCATGGAAGAAGCCTGTGCACTGAGCTTTAGGAGGGGGGGAGGGAGGGGTCGGCGGGGGGCGGCTGGGGCTGGCGAGCGAGGGGCGTGCCCTTGGGTACGTTCACAATGGCCGCCTCTTCGCCATCGTCGAGTGGGGAGACGTCGGTGGCTGGCCCCTCGGCGGCGCCGTGGCCGTGGTGCCCGGCACCATAGGCGCCGACCAGGCTGGCCCGGCGAATGCGCCGCTCGTACTCGCCCTCGATCGCCGCGAGAACCCGCCGCCACCAGCGTTGCTGAGCCATGGGGTGCCTCTTAGGGGTACGATGCCGGCCGCGCCCGCGGCGCAGCCCCCCTAATTATAGCTGACCCTCGTGGGCCGGCGGGCGGCGGAGTGGTGGGGCGAGTCCGACGCCTGGGCGGCCCGTGGCGAGCATAGCCGAAGGCCGCCAGGTGTCGCGGGGGGCTACCCGCGCGACGCCCGGCGGCCTTTACGCAGAGGGCGCGGCGACGCCCTACGCTGCTTCCTGAAAGTACTGGCCGTTGAGCAGCTCGTAGACGAGCTCGTCGAGGGTCTGCTCGGCCTCCTGGTATGTGCGTGCGAACCCGACCAGCTCGCCGTCGAGATACATGGCGAAGTCGCGAGTCTCGGGATCGTACACGATCTCCTTCGCATACTCGTACATCGGCGTCAGCCTTTCCGGCCCTTGGCCTGTTGCTCTTGCTTGCCACGCGAGCGGGACAGGGCGCTCGCTCGTACCGAATCGTCCCTGTAGCCGAGTATAGCACTTTTGTTCTACTGTGTCAAGAGGTAGCCCCGGCTCGGAAGCAGGGCGCGTTGACAAGGGGTATGGGCCGGGGTAAGATGGGGCGTCATGGCCTGGTACAGCGGCGGAGGGTCTGTTGCGTAGCTGGAAGTTCTGGGTCGGTCTGCTGGTCAGCCTGTTCTTTCTGGTGGTCGCCCTGCGGGGCCTCGACCTGGAGTCATTCTGGAGCATTCTGCGGGGGGCCAACTACTGGTGGCTCGCCCTGGCCGTGCCGGTGTACTTTGTCGGGGTGTGGCTGCGCACGCTGCGCTGGCGCTCGATGCTGTTGCACCTGCGCCCCGTCCCCCCCGCCCGCCTGTTCCCCACAGTCGTGATCGGCTACATGGGCAACAACGTCTACCCGGCCCGCATGGGCGAGGTGCTGCGCAGCTACGTGCTGCGGCGCAACGAGGCCGTAGCCATGAGCGCTTCGCTGGCCACCGTGGTGCTCGAGCGCCTCTTCGACGGCCTGGTGATGCTGCTCTTCATCTTCGCGACCCTGCCCTTCGCGCCGCTGCCACCGCTCTTCGGCGGGCTGCTCGGCGCGGTGAGCGTCGTCTTCCTGGTCGCCCTGGCGGTCTTCATGGCCCTGGCCGCCCGGCCCGAGCGCCTGAGCCGCCTCTACACCCTCGCCGTGGAGCGGGTCGCGCCGACCCGCTGGCGCCCCCGGCTGCACGGCCTCTTCGACCGCTTCATCGTCGGCCTGCAGTCGCTGCGCAGCCCACGGCAGCTCTTCGCCATCGCCCTGGTCTCGGTCGCGATCTGGCTGATCGAGACCCTGACCTACTGGGTGGTGATGCTGGCCTTCCCCTTCAGCGTGCCCTTCCCGGTGCTGATGCTGATGACCGCCGTGGTCAACCTCTTCACCACGATCCCCTCGACGCCCGGCTACGTCGGCACCTTCCACGCCCCCGGGATCGCCGTGCTGATGCAGTTCGGCGTGGCCCAGGCCATCGCCACGGGCTACACGGTTGTGCTGCACGCTACCCTCTGGCTGCCGATCACACTGCTCGGGGCTTTCTTTATGCTGCGCGAGAGCATCGGCTGGGGCGACCTTGAGCGGGCGGCTGAGCTGAAGGAGGGGCAGCAGCCCGCCCCGCCCACGGCCCCCGAAGACGAGCGCGACGAGGCAGCCAGCAGGGTGATCCCGTGAAGATTGCGATTATTGGCGCGGGTGTGGCCGGCCTGACGGCGGCCTACGAGCTGGCCCGCGCGGGCCGGCAGGTGACGGTGTTCGAGGCGGCCCACGTGGCCGGCGGCCTGGCCTCCGGCTTCCGCGACGAGCGCTGGGAGTGGCCCCTCGAGCGCTTCTACCACCATATCTTCCAGACCGACACGGCGATCATCAAGCTGGCCGAGACGATCGGTTTCGGCGACCGGCTGTTCTTCCGCGGGCAGGTGACGGCCCAGTGGTGGCGAGGCCGCGGCTACGACCTCAACGGCCCGCTCCAGGTGCTGCGCTTCCCGGCCCTGCCCCTCCACGACCGGCTGCGCTTCGGCGCGGTGGCCTTCTACCTGAAGTACGTGACCGCCAACTGGCGGCGCCTGGAGCGCACCACGGCGGCGCAGTGGACCTCGCGCTGGGCGGGCCGGCGGGTCTACGAAGTGTTGTGGCGGCCGCTGCTGGAGGGCAAGTTCGGCCCCCACGCCGACGAAGTGAACATGGCCTGGCTGTGGGCGCGGCTCAAGGCCCGCAGCTTCAAGCTGGGCTACTTCGTGGGGGGCTTCCAGGCCTTCTGCGACGCGCTGCTGGCCACGGTCCGGCGCCTGGGCGTCGAGGTGCGCCTGCGCTCGCCCGTCACCGCGGCACGGCAGCTCAGGGGCGGCTGGGAGGTGATCGCCCCCGGCATGCCCGCCGAGCACTACGACCAGCTGCTCGTCACCGGCGCGCCGGGGCTCCTCGCAAAGCTGGCGCCCCAGCTGCCCGCCGACTACCTCGGCCGCCTGCGCGAGCTGCGCTCGATGGGCGCCGTGGTCATGACCCTGGCCCTGACCAGGCCGCTCACCGACGGCCTGTACTGGGTGAACATGCCCAAGGACCAGTTCCCCTACCTGGCCCTGGTCGAGCACACCAACTTCGTCGAGCCCGAGCACTACGGGGGCGACAGGCTGATCTATCTGGGCGACTACCTCGAGCCCGACCACGAGTACTTCCGGCTGAGCCACGAGGAGCTCCTTGGCCGCTTCCTGCCCTCGCTGAAGCTGGTCAACCCCGACTTCGAGCGGGGCTGGGTGCGAGCGAGCTGGCTGCACCGGGAACGCTATGCCCAGCCGATCGCGCCGGTGGGGCACAGCGCGAGCATCCCGCCGCTGCGCACGCCCCTGGCCGGGCTGTACTGGGCCAGCATGAGCCAGGTCTACCCATGGGACCGGGGGACGAACTTCGCCGTCGAGCTGGGGCAGCGGGTGGCGGTGGAGATGCTCGCGGGGCGGCAATCCGTTTGACCACACGAACAGCCGCTGCTATAATACGCCTTCGACGTGGTGGCGGCCGAGGGACGGCCGCTGTCGGCCTTTCCAGGATGCCGGAGACGCCACGGGCACCTCGCGCGAGGGCCTGGGGCGGGCTCGCCGGTCGGTGCGGCGTGGCCGAGACAGCTCCGGAGGGGCCTTGAAAACGAAGGAGTCAAGCCATTAGGGATCGGTTCCGTATCAACAATCGCATCCGGGCGCGCGAGGTGCGCCTGATTGACGAGAACGGCACGCAGGTCGGGATCATCGGCGTGCGCGAGGCGATCGCCATGGCCGAGGAGCGCGGCTTCGACCTGGTCGAGGTTGCGCCGAACGCGGTGCCGCCCGTCTGCCGCCTGCTCGACTATGGCAAGTTCCGCTACGAGCAAAGCCAGAAAGAGCGCGAGGCGCGCAAGAACCAGAAGCAGGCCGAGCTGAAGCAGATCCGCCTGATGCCGAAGACGGCCGACCACGACATCTCGGTCAAGGCCAACCAGGCCAAGCGCTTCCTGCTCCAGGGCGACAAGGTCAAGTTCAACGTGCGCTTCCGCGGCCGCGAGATGGCCCACCCCGACATCGGGCGCAAGATGCTCGAGGAGATCGCCGAGCAGCTGCGCGAGATCGCCGTGGTGGAGCAGAAGCCCCTGATGGAGGGACGCGTGCTCTCGCTGCTGGTGGCCCCCAACGCCAAGGTGCTGAAGGCGGCGCAGCAGGCCCAGAAGGCCAAGGCCGCCCAGAAGGCCGAGCGGGTGGCCGAGGGCGACGCCCCGGCCGAGGGCGCCGAGGATCTGGACGAGGAGTTGCTCGACGACGACGAGCTTGACGAGGACGAGGAGCTCGACGAGGACGAGGAGCTCGACGACGACGAGGAGCTCGACGACGACGAGCTTGACGACAAGCCCGCCGACGCGAAAGCCTAGAAAACAGGTTCTACCCGATGCCGAAGATGAAGACACACAAGGGCGCCAAGCGCCGCTTCAAGATCACCGGGAGCGGCAAGGTGCTCCAGCAGCAGGGCGTGCGCGGCAACAAGATCAACCGCCCGGGCCGCTCGCAGCGCAAGTGGGGCAAGGACCAGCCCACCTCGCGGGCCAACCGCGAGCACCTGAAGGTCGCCCTGCCCTACGGCCTGAAGTAGGCCGCCACGAGTCCGAACGTCGGCTTTCGAGGTGACGGGTTCAAACTGGCAAAGCGCAGCCTGGCGCCCCCCGGGGCCGCCGGTTGCCACCTGTCGCCTGCGTCTCGGGCGTAGCCCAGGGACAGCCACCCCCTGGCCTGCCCGTTCATTGGAGGTTCACACCATGGCACGTGTCAAGCGTGGCGTGATGACGCACAAGCGTCACCGCAAGCTGCTCGATCAGGCGAAGGGCTTCCGCGGCGCCCGCAGCCGCCACTACAAGGTCGCCCACGAGGCGGTCATGCACGCCCTCGCCTACGCCTACCGCGACCGCCGCAACCGCAAGCGCGAGTTCCGCCGCCTGTGGATCCAGCGCATCAACGCGGCGGCCCGCATCCACGGCACGACCTACAGCCGCCTGATCGCCGGCCTGAAGAACGCCGGGATTGACCTCGACCGTAAGATCCTGGCCGACATGGCCGTGCGCGACCTCAATGGCTTCGGCGAGGTTGTGGCGGTGGCCGTGAAGGCGGCCCCGGGCAACCGCAAGCCCCTCGCCGGCACCAGGCCCGCCCGCCCGACCATGCTCGGCCCGTCCAACATCAGCACGCCCTCGCCCGCCCTGACGGTGAAACTGCCCGCCGGCGAGGCCGACACGACCCTGGGCGCAGCGCCCACGGCGACGCTCGCCGCCCCCGCCCGCAAGGCCGACTACAGCGCCCTCACGATCGCCATGATCGAGTTCAACCCCGAGGGCAGCGATGTCGCCGGCGAGTACGTGCGCATCGCCAACGGGGGCGCCGAGCCGATCGACATGGCCGGCTGGACCCTGCGCGACTTCGCCTCGCGTCACACCTACACCTTCCCGGCGTTCACCCTGGCCCCCGGCACCGAAGTGCAGGTCTGGACGAAGGCCGGCGACGACGACGCGGCGAACCTCTACTGGGGCCAGCGCGCCGCCGTCTGGAACAACGACGGCGATACGGCCGTGCTCGCCGACGCCGACGGCGCCGAGGTGGCCACCTACACCTACGAGGGCGACGCGTAGCTGGTGATCTCCAGCCCGGCCAACCCCCACGTCAAGCGCCTGCGCTCGCTGCGCGACTCCGCCAAGGAGCGCCGCGGCGAGCGCAGCGTCGTTGTCGAGGGCGTGCGCCTGGTGGCCCACGTCCTGGCCGCCGGCGCCGCGCCGCGCCTGGCGCTCTACGCGCCCGAGCAGCTGCGGGCCACGCCCGAGGGGGCCGACCTGCTCGAGGCGCTGACCGGGCGGCCCGGCTGCTACGAGGCCACCCCCGCCGTGGTGGCCGCCGCCGCCGACACCCAGCACCCCCAGGGCGTCGTCGCCGCATGCCCGTGGCCGGAGCTGGAGCCCCGGCCCGGCCTGCGCCTGGTGCTCGACGGCGTGCAGGACCCCGGCAACGCCGGCACGCTGCTGCGCTCGGCCGAGGCCGCAGGGGTGGGGCTGGCCCTGTGCGGGCCCGGCACGGCGGACCCCTACAGCCCCAAGGTGGTGCGGGCCGCCATGGGCGCCCACTTCAGCCTGCCCCTGCGGGCCGGGCTGAGCTGGGACGAGCTCGGCGCCGAGCTCGGCGCCTGCCCCCTGGTATACGCGGCCGACGCCGAGGCCAGCATGCCCTACTTTGCGGCCGACTGGAAGCAGCCGGCGGCCCTGATCGTCGGCGGCGAGGCCCGGGGGGTCAGCGACGAGGGCCTGGCCCTGGCCACCCACCGCATCGCCATCCCCATGCTCGGCCGCGCCGAGTCGCTCAACGCCGGCGTCGCCGGGAGCGTCATCCTCTTCGAGGCCCTGCGCCAGCGGACGCGGGGGCGGACGTAGGTGAAGGATGAGGGCCGCGGGAGCACACGGGCAGCCGAATTTTTACCACGAAGGCCACGAAGATCACGAAGGTGCGAGAGCAGCGCTGCCACGGCGAGCCCGGCCGAGCCGATCGAGCGGCTGCGCCGGGCGCGTGCCGGTAGGGCCACACCCATCCTTCGCGTGCGTCCTACACTTCGTGGCAGAACAAAAGGCCGCCCATAACGCGCCTGCCCGCGACGCGAGACCGATCCCGGCGGCGCGCGGAGCGTTTATAATGGACGGCGCACGACATCCCCGCGCGAGAAGCTTGAGAGGGTGCGATGACTGTGATTGACGAGCTGGCCGCCCTCGAGCAGGAGGCCGCCGAGGCCCTCGCCGCCGTGGCCGACCTGGGCGGGCTGGCCGAGTGGAAGAGCCGCTACACGGGCAAGTCGGGGGCCCTCACCCGCCTGAGTCGCGGGCTGGGCGCCCTGCCAGCCGACCAGCGCCCCGAGGTGGGCCGGCGCGTAAACGCCCTGCGCGAGCAACTCGAGGCCGCCTTCGAGGCCGCCGAGGCGCGCCTGAAGGCGGAGGCCCAGGCCGCCGAGCTAGCCGCCGACAGCATTGACGTGACCATGCCCGGCCGCCGGCCCGCCCTGGGCCACGTCCACCTGACCAACCAGGTGATCGCCCAGGTGCAGCAGATCTTCGCCGAGATGGGCTTCCAGCTCGACGAGAGCCCCGAGGTCGAGCTGGACGCGTACAACTTCGGCCTGCTCAACTTCGCCGACGACCACCCGGCCCGCGACATGCAGGACACCTTCTACCTGGAGATGCCCGAGGGCGCGCCCTCGGTGCTGCTGCGCACCCACACCTCGAACGCCCAGATCCACGCCATGCGCCGCGCCGCCCCCGCGCCCCTGCGCGTGCTGGCGCCGGGCAAGTGCTACCGCAACGAGCAGGTGACGGTGCGCAGCGAGATGCAGTTCTTCCAGTTCGAGTTCCTGGCTGTGGGCCGGCACATCACCATGGGCGACCTGAAGGGCACCCTGGATTACTTCGCCGAGCGCATGTTCGGCCCCGGCACGCGGGCCCGGCTGCGCCCCAGCTTCTTCCCCTTCACCGAGCCCAGCGCCGAGATGGACGTCAGCTGCTTCCTCTGTGAAGGGAAGGGCTGCCGGATCTGCAAGCACTCCGGCTGGCTCGAGATCGGGGGCTGCGGCATGATCCACCCGAACGTGCTGCGCAACGGCGGCTACGACCCCGCCCAGTTCAGCGGCTTCGCCGGCGGCTTCGGCCCCGAGCGCATCGCCCTGCTAAAGTACGGGATCGATGACATCAGGCTGTTCTACGGCGGCGATGTCCGCTTCGTCGAGATGTTCGGCTAGAGATCGCCACAGGTGGCTTGCGGGTTGGCATAAGGGCACACCAGCATGGGCGCCCACGCCGGGGCGCCCTTACGTCCCGACAGCCGGCTGTGGCTCCACGGAGGACCCGGCAGCCATGTGCGGCACCCGCTGGCCGACCCCCTCCGTCCCGATAGCCGTTTGTGGCTCTATGTAGGCCCCCCGCAGCCATGCGCAGCACCCTCTGGCCGATCCTCGCCCTGTTCCTCGCGCTCCACGCGCTCTACAACTGGGCCACCCCTCTGGGCGAGGGGCCGGACGAGCCGGGCCACCTGGCCTACGCGATCTTTCTGGCCGGCGAGGGGCGCCTGCCGGTCCAGCGCGCCGACCCCGAGGCCAGCGACGTGCCGGGCGAGGGCCACCAGCCGCCCATGGCCTACGCCCTGGCCGCGCCCACCGTGGCCTGGCTGCCGCCCGACGAACGGACCATCCTGCTGACCGCCAACCCGCGCTTCCTGTGGGCCGGGGGCGACGAGCCGGGCGCCTTCATGCGCTTCAGCCGTGAGCTATGGCCGTGGGAGGGGCTGACCCTCGCCTGGCACATGGCCAGGGCCGTCTCGGGGCTCTGGGGCGCGCTCGCCGTGGCCCTCACCTTCCTGGCGGCCCGGCGGCTGAGCCCGGGCGACCCGTGGCTCGCGCCCATCGCCGCCCTGCTGGTGGCCCTGAACCCCCAGCTGCTCTTCACCACCGCCCTGGCGACCAACGACGCGCTGCTGGCCGCCCTCGGCGCGGCCTGCCTGTGGTGGTGCCTGCGCCCCGCGCCGCCCGCGGCCTGGGCTCTCGGCGCCGGCCTGATCTTCGGCCTGGCCCTGCTGACCAAGCAGAGCGCCCTGCTGCTCGGCCCGCTGCTGCTCTGGGGCGGCCGGCGCGCCGCGGGCGGCGACTGGCGGCGCTTCGTGGGCATAACGCTCGGGTGGGGGCTGGCGGCGCTGGCGGTGGCGGGCTGGTGGTACTGGCGCAACCTGGCCCTCTACGGCGACCCGTTCGGCCTCGGCGCGTTCAAGGCCGAGTTCGCCACCCAGCCCTTCGCCTGGGGCGACCCGGCGGCCTGGGCGGGCGCCCTGGGCCAGCTCTTCGCCTCGTTCTGGGCCCGCTTCGGCTGGATGAGTCTGCGCCCGCCGAGCTGGGCCCTCTGGCCCTACGCCGGGCTGTGCGCCGCGGCCGCGCTCGGGTGGGCCCTGGCGCTCCGGCGCGGCCGTCCGGACGACGGGTGGGCGGGGCCGGCGATCGCCGTCGCCATGGCCCTCGCCTGGACCCTGGCCTTCGCCGCGGCGGCGGGGCTCGTGGCCTGGCAGGGGCGCATGCTGTTCCCAGCGATCGGGGCGATCGGGCTGGGGCTGGCCGCCGGGCTGCGCGCCGTGGCGACACGCCATGGCCGCGAGACGCCCCGGCGGGGCATCCCTACGGTGGTGGTGGCGGCGCTGGTCGTTCTGGCGGCCTTTATGCCACTTGGGGCGATCCGCCCTGGCTACACGTGGGTGGCCCTGGCGCCGCGGGAGGCGCTGGCGGGCCTGGGGAGTACGACCTACGCGCGCTTCGCGGCATCGTGGGAGCGAGGCGTGGAGTTGCGCGGGTGGCGCCTGGAGGGCTCGGCCGCCCCAGGGGCCGCGCTGCCGCTGACCCTGACCTGGCACAGCCTCGAGCCGGTGCCGCGCCCGTGGACCGTCTTCGTGCACCTGGTGGCCGCCGACGAGACGATCGTCGCCCAGAGCAACAGGCAGCCGCGGGGCGACACCCTACCCTTCCCGCTGTGGACGCCCGGGGACTGGGTTCAGGACACCCACAGGCTCGATCTGCCGGCCGACCTCCCCCCCGGCGAGTACAGGCTGCGAGTCGGCCTGTTCCGCGCCGACGGCGACGGGCGGCGCCAGCGGGTCTGGGGCGAGGACGGGGGCGAGCTAGGGAGCTACGCTGAGCTGGGGCTGGTGAGCGTCGGGCGGTGAGCGGCCCGCGGACGAGCGGCGCGGGGCGGCCGTATGCTATAATGCGCGACGGAACCAACGCTAGCGTGTGGCACATGCTGCCGCGCGCGATCATCCTGTGGCGCTCCGAAGGGGGGTGAGCACGTGTCAGAGCCTGGCCTTAGCGGCCTTTTGATCGGCAGCCGGAAGACCCGCAGCGCAGGACACCCCCGTGCTCAGACCCCGAGGAGCGAACCGTCATGAGCGACACCCGCCCCGAGAAGACCCCCATCGAGCGCTACGACCCGGCCGCCTTCGAGCGGAAGTGGCAGGATCGCTGGGCCGCCGATGAGCTGTATAAGACCGGGCCGGCCGACGAGCGCCCGAAGTACTACGTGCTCGACTTCTACCCCTACCCGTCGGGCGAGGGGCTGAGCGTGGGCCACTGCCGCAACTACGTGCCGACCGACGTGATCGCCAGGCACTACCGCATGCGGGGCTACAATGTGCTCCACCCGATGGGGTGGGACGCCTTCGGCCTGCCGACCGAGAACCAGGCGATCAAGACGCAGACCAACCCCTCGGTGCTGACGCGGCGCTACGCGGCCAACTACAAGCGCCAGATGAACCTGATCGGCGCCAGCTACGACTGGAGCCGCGAGATCACCTCGTCGGAGCCCGACTACTACCACTGGACCCAGTGGATCTTCCTGCGGCTGTACGACCACTGGTACGACCCGCGGGCCGACCGGGCGCGCCCGATCGCCGAGCTCGAGGCCGAGCTGGAGGCGCGCGGCACCGCCAACCTCGGCCTGCCCCTCTCGGAGCGGCAGATCAGCGCGACGGAGTGGACCGATTACCAGCCCATCCAGCGCCAGGAGTTCCTCAAGCGCTTCCGCCTGGCCTACCGCGGCGAGGCGACGGTGAACTGGGACCCGGTGGACAAGACGGTGATCGCCAACGAGGAGGTCGGCCCCGACGGGCGGGCCTGGCGCAGCGGCGCCCTGGTCGAGCGCAAGGTACTCAAGCAGTGGTTCTTCCGCATCACCGCCTTCGCCGACCGGCTCGACCGCGACCTGGACACGGTGGACTGGCCGGCGCGCATCGTGGCGATGCAGCGCAACTGGATCGGCAAATCGCGCGGCGCCGAGGTGATCTTCAAGTCCGAGCAGGGCGACGAGATCATCGTCTTCACCACCAGGCCCGACACGCTCTGGGGCGCGACCTTCATGGTGCTCTCGCCCGAGCACCCGCTGGTGGCGAAGGTGACGACGGCCGCCCAGCGCGAGGCGGTGGAGACATACGTCGAGCAGGCCAAGGAAAGGGCCGCCGCCGTCGCCACCGTGGAGGAGAAGGAGAAGACCGGCGTCTTCACCGGCGGCTACGCGATCAACCCGGTCAACGGGGCGCGCATCCCGATCTGGGTGGCCGACTACGTGCTGATGGGCTACGGCACCGGCGCGATCATGGCGGTGCCCGCCCACGACGAGCGCGACTTCGCCTTCGCCCTGAAGTTCGGCCTGCCGATCGTGCCGGTGATCAACCGGCCCGACGACGCCGCCCGCTCGGTGCTGCGCCCCGGCACCTACGCCGAGGGCCTGCCCGCCGCCCTGCGCGAGGCCGGCTACAGCTTCAGCGACGAGGGCGGCCAGCTCACCGTCGAGCTGACGGGCGCCCAGGCCCGCGCCTACGCCGAGCTGGTGCGGCCCCAGCTGACCGAGGGCTGGACCGAGGTGGCCGGCTCGGGCTGGCTGGCGATCTTCCCCGACGAGGTGATCGCCTTCGATTCGGCCGCGGCAGACGAGCGCATCGCCAGCCGCCTGCGCACCGACCTGCAGGTGGACGCCATCCCCAGCTTCATGGCCTACCTGGTGACGGTGCCGGCCTACCGCGAGCTGGCCTACCACGAGGAGGCCGGCACGCCGATCAACTCGGGCCCGATTGACGGCCTGCCCGCCGACGCTGCGATCGAGAGCACGGTCGCTCTCTTGGAGGAGCGGGGCCTCGGCAAGGGCCGCATGAACTACAAGATGCGCGACTGGCTGATCAGCCGCCAGCGCTACTGGGGCACGCCCATCCCGATCGTCCACGCCGAGGACGGCCTCGAGGTGATGGTCCCCGACGAGCAGCTGCCCCTGACCCTGCCCGGGGTCGAGAGCTACGAGCCCACCGCCACCGGCGAGTCGCCCCTGGCCCAGATTGACGAGTGGGTCAACGTGACCATGCCGGACGGCCGCAGGGGCCGCCGCGAGACCGACACCATGGGCACCTTCGCCTGCTCGTCGTGGTACTTCCTGCGCTTCGTGGACCCGAAGAACCCGAGCGAGCTGGCCGCGAGGGAGGAGCTGGCCTACTGGCTGCCAGTGGACATGTACGTGGGCGGCGCCGAGCACGCGGTGATGCACCTGCTCTACGCGCGCTTCTGGACAAAGTTCCTGCACGACTACGGGCTGGTGCCCTTCGTCGAGCCCTTCCAGGCCCTGCGCAACCAGGGCCTGATCCTGGCGCCACCCAAGGAGGTGGACGGCCAGATCGTGATCGAGAAGATGTCGAAGTCGAAGAACAACGTGATCACCCCCGACGAGGTGGTCGCGAAGCACGGCGCCGACGCCCTGCGCGGCTACGAGTGCTTTATCTCCGACTTCGAGGCCTCGGTGCCCTGGAGCACCGACGGCGTGCCGGGCGTCCGCCGCTGGCTCGACCGCGTCTGGCGCATTGTGCTCCACCCCGAGGACGACAGGGGCCAGCGGGCCGAGTACGGCGAGCGGCAGCTCCAGCGCGTCACCCACCAGACGATCATGCGGGTGACCAACGACATCGCCGAGTTCAAGTTCAACACCATGGTCGCCGCCCTGATGGAGTTCACCAACGCGCTCTACAAGGCCCGCGACGCCGGGCTCGCCGGCACGCCCGCCTGGGCCGGCGCAATCGAGACGCTGCTGCTGCTGGTCGCCCCCGTGGCCCCCCACCTCGCCGAGGAGCTGTGGGCCCGCACCGGGCGGGGCTACAGCGTGCACCAGCAGGCGTGGCCCCAGGCCGACCCCGCCCTGGCCGCCGAGGACGAGGTCGAGGTTGTGCTCCAGGTGAACGGCAAGGTGCGCGACAAGCTGGTGGTGCCCGCGGGCGCCGGCGAGGCCCAGCTGCGCGACCTGGCCATGGCCAGCGAGCGGGTGAAGGGCCATGTGGGCGAGAAGGCGATCCGCAAGGTGATCGTGGTGCCGGGCAAGCTGGTCAACGTGGTCGTCGGGTAGGAGCGAGTCAGGGGGCGGCGTGGTCGCCCCCTCGCACGTACGATGCTAAGCCGCCAAACGATCAACGCCTACACGGTGCTGCTGGCGGGAGTGACCCTCTTCCTGCTGCGCCGCCTCGTGCTGCCGACGGTGTTCGAGCTCGAGGGGCTGCCCTTCGACATCGCCGCGCCGTCGGCGCTCAACGCCTGCTACAGAGCGCCCGCCCTGAGCACGTGCAGCGACGGGGTGATCGTCACCCTCGCGGCGATCGGGGTGGCCGTGGCGGCGGGGTGGGGCAGCGCGGGGCGCATGATCTTCGCGCTCATCCTCGTGGTGCTGCCCCTCGGGCTCTACCTCGTGCTCAGCCCGGTCTGGATCGCGCTGGCCCTGCTCATCCTGCTGCCCCTGGCCCTCGACCTCGGGGCAAGGCTGCTGGCCCCGGCGGGGTAGGCCGGACGCGCCTTTGCCACCCCGGTGTGAGCGCCGTGCCGTTATTGAGACGCAGCGCGCCGCGCCTCTACGGTGGTGCTACCGCCGCCGACGCGCCAGGGCGATGACCAGGGCGGCCAGGAGCCCGTAGGGGAGCAGGGCGCCGCCGCCGAGGCCCATGGTCGCGACGCCGGGCGCCGAGCCCTCTGCGGGAGGCTGGACGGGCTGCCGCTCGGGCGTCGGCGAGGCCGGCTTGCTCGTCGCGGTGGCCGGCGCCGCGGTGCTCGTCGGCGGCGCGACCGTGGCCGTGGGCGGGTCGGGCTGTCCGGGGGGCGGGTACGGCGCCGGGTAGGGATCGCCCGGCTTGCCGGAGCCCTGAGTGCTCGTCGGCGCCGGCTCGTCCGTCGCCGTCGGCTTGGGCGTCTTCGTCGCCGTCGGCTCGTCCGTGGCTGTCGGCGCCGGCTCGTCCGTGGCTGTCGGCTTGGGCGTCTTCGTCGCCGTCGGCTCTGGCTCGTCCGTCGCCGTCGGCTTCGGCGTCTTCGTCGCCGTGGG
>DAOLDO010000003.1:25567-28563 GCA_035327325.1 Chloroflexaceae bacterium
CGGCTCTGGCTCGTCCGTCGCCGTCGGCTTCGGCGTCTTCGTCGCCGTGGGCGTCGCCGTCGGCTCCTCCGTCGGGGTGAGGGTCGGCGTCGGCTCGTCGGTGGCGGTGGGCCGCGGCGTGCTGGTGGCCGTCGGGGTCGCCGTTGGCTCGTCCGTCGGCGTGGGCGTGGGCGACGCGGTGGGCGTCGGCGTGTACAGGATGGTGTCGCTCGACGAGAGGACGGCAGAGCGCTTGCCGGCCTGGGGCGAGACAGCGGTCAGCGACGCGACGCAGTCACCAACTGAGACCGGGGCCTCGTTGAGGAATGAGGACGGCGGGCTGCCATCCACCGAGATCTGGTAGCTCGGGTTGACCACCTCGACGCAGGGCGGGGGAAGGTCAGAGCCCAGGTCCAGGAAGACATCCATGCTTAAGTTGAGTTGGGCGCCCGGAGGCAGAGTGCCCGACCAGCTGACCGTCGAGCCCAAGCTGCTCGGGGGCGTGCCAGCCGCGCCACCATTGATCGTCGCCGAGCTGTCAATTGTGATGATCGGATATGGCAGAGCGCCGAAATCGTCTGTCAGGGCGACGTTGACGCTCGTCGTCCCCGTATTGACGACGGTAATTGTCCAGGTCGCCTCGTCAGTGGCGCCGGAGGAGCCAGGGAACCAGCCGTCGCTACTGGTGCCGGTCTTGTCGAAGCTCACCGCGACCGCGTCGTCGTTCAGGATGGTGCCGGTGGCCGGCCCGGGCAGGATGATCCGCGGCGGCACGGGCCCGCTCAGGGCGACCTGGAAGGTCTCGTCCCGCTCGACGGCCAGGTCGCCGACGATCGGCACGCTGACCGTCCCGCTGCCCACGCTCCCGCCGAGCGTGACCGTCCCGCTCGAGGCCACGTAGTCGCTCCCCGGCGTCGCGGTGCCCGTGGCCTGGGTCGCCCAGGTGATCGTCACGGGGAAGGTCGGCACCGGGTTGATCGTGACGGGGAAGACCATGTCGGTCGTGCCGGGACCGTTCCCCTCGAGCATGCTCGCGTTCCCGATCGTCACCGTCGCGCTGTCGTCGTCGAGGATGGTGAGGGTCTGACCGCCCGTCGCCAGGCGCAGGTAGGGCTGGCTGGGCGAGGTCAGGCTGAGCACGACCGTCTCGTCGCGCTCGACAAGGCCGTCGCCGATGACCGTGATCGTGGCGCTGCCCGTCGTCTGGCCGGCGGGGATGTTCACCGTGGTCGGACTGAGGGTGAAGTCTGAGCCCGGGGTCGCCGTGCCGCCGACGCCCAGGCCGACGCTGACGGGCGCGGGCGCGGGCCGGCTGAGGCTGACGGTCACGCCGACAGGGGTGTTGGTGCCAGCGTTACGCTCGATCACGCTGCTCGCGCTGATGGCCAGGCCGACGTCAACGTAGTCGTCGAGCAGGATGGTGCCGGTGGCGGACGAGGGCGTGCCCGGGAAGCCGTCCACGACGCTGACGATCCTGACCGTGAGCGTCTCGTCCGGCTCGACCCTGTCGTCGGGGACAATCGGGATGGTGATCAGCCGCGGCGCCGGGGCCGTGTTCGCCGGGAAGGTGAAGGTCAGCGGCGACGGCGGCACGATATCAGCGTTCGGGCCCGTCAGCGTCGCCGGGTTCGGGCCGGAGCCGACAACCTCGTAGGTGACGATCACATCCTGGGGGCTCGCCGCCGACGGCTGCACGCTGAACTGGAGCGTCCC
This sequence comes from Chloroflexaceae bacterium, assembly GCA_035327325.1. Classification (GTDB taxonomy): domain Bacteria; phylum Chloroflexota; class Chloroflexia; order Chloroflexales; family Chloroflexaceae; genus CAIWXH01. The sequence goes on from DAOLDO010000003.1 coordinate 27,260, forward strand.
GCCCGCGCCCGGCGGCGTGCCCTCGACGGCCGAGCCGGCGATCGTGGTCAGGCTGACCGTGGGGCCGTCGTCGTCGTCAATCACGGCGCGGCCGCGGGCATTGAGGATGTCGGCGTTGGTCGCGCTAACGAGCTCGACAAAGAAGTCCTCGTCAATCTCGTCCTCGGTGTCGCCGACGACGGGGATGCGGATCTGGACCGTCGCGGAGGCAGCCGGGCTGGCCGGGATCACCACAGTGCCCGGGCTGGGCGACGGCGGCAGGTAGTCGGCCGGCGCGGTGGCCGTGCCGTCAACGGTGATGTACTGCACCGTGACGTCCTGGGTCGCGGGGCCGACCCTGGTGACGGTGAACACGGCGTCAGTGGTGCCGGCGTCGCCCTCCAGCACCGTCGGGGCATTGCCGATCCTGACCCCGGGCTGATCGTCATTCTCAATCACCACCCTGCCGGTGGCGGGCGGCGCGATCGTGGCGGCCAGCCCGGGAGTCAGGTCAACCAGGAACTCCTCGTCGGGCTCGGGGGTGTCGTCGCCCACGATCGTGATTGTGAACAGCTGCCGGGTGGGTCCGCCGGGGTTGAAGGTGAGCGTCCCGCTGGTGGCGATGAAGTCGCGGTTGGGCCCGGTGCCGACGGCGCCGCCGGCGACCTCGCGGGTGGCGTAGCTCACCGAGACGGGGCGCTCGAGGATGAGGGTGTTCGAGATAACAATGTCGAAGTTGACGCTGGTGGTGCTCGGCGTGTCGCCCTCGCGCACCCGCTGGTCCTGGGGCTCGAGGCGGGCCACGGCGAGGTCGTCGTTGACGATCGTGCCTGTGGCGCTGCCGACGGCGATCACGGCCCCGCTGGGGGACGAGAGCTGCACGCCGAAGATCTCGTCGTACTCGACGATGGCGTCGCCGACGATCGGCACCTGGAAGGTCTGCTGCTGCTGGCCGGGGCTGAAGGTGAGCAGGCCGCTGACCGGGGTGAAGTCGGCGCCCGGAGTGGCGGCCGTGGGCCCGCTCGAGGCGACGGTCGCGTAGCGCACGGTCACGGTCCCGCTGGCCTGCCGCGAGAGGCTCACGGTGAAGGTCATCAGGCGGGTCTCGCCCGGGGCGCCTTCGGTGCGCACGGCGTCGCCGATCGACAGCTCCGGCGGGGGTGGCGGGGGCTCCTCTGTGGGCGTGGGCGGTGGCGGCGTCTCGGTCGGCGTCGGCACGAGGGGCGGCGTCTCGGTCGGCGACGGCAGGAGGGGCGGCGTCTCGGTCGGCGATGGCACCAGGGGCGGCGGCGTCTCCGTCGGCGACGGCGCGGGCAGGATCAGGG
>DAOLDO010000004.1:0-1271 GCA_035327325.1 Chloroflexaceae bacterium
GCGGGGCGGGGGGCCCCGGGGCGGCCGCCGGGGCGGCAGGGTGCTCGCGGGTCGGGGCCCCCACGATCGCGTCGTACGCCCCCGCGCCGCCCGCCATGAGCGGGGGGTCTGCGGTGTCGCCGACGACGCTGCGGACGCGGTCGCGGGGGGTGTCGCGCTGGAAGCGGTAGGCCATGGCGGGTGCTCAGGGGGGGGGAGGGGCGCCCAGGGGGGGCGCCCAGGGGCGGCGCCCAGGGGCGGCGCCCCGCGGGGGCCTAGCTCGACAGGGCCGAGGTGGCGATCACGATGCGGCTGACCGCGCGGGCGTCGATCACCGGGAGCAGGTTGGCCACGGCCTCGCCGGTGAGCTGCCAGGGGCGCTGCTCGGGCGTGTAGACGCGGGCCCAGCGGCCCGGGGCCCCGTTGCCCTCGACCGTGGGGGCCAGGTGCGTGTAGCCCAGCTCGTAGGCCTGGGGCTCGCGGGCGCCAGCGCCCACCACGTAGCCGCGGTTCACGCCCGTGCCGATGGCGACGAGCTTGGTCTTCGGCAGGAAGGGCGTGGCCTTGACCGCCGTCGGGTCGGCCGGGTCGATGATCTCGCCCTCGAGGCCGTACTTGATGATGGTCACCGCGTCGCGCGCGTCGGACGAGGGCGTGTTGGTGCCGTTCTGGCTGATCATCCGCTGGAGGGTGACCTGGCCCGCGTCCTCGCTGACCACGCGGACGTTGTTGGCCTCGTTGGCCACGATGTCCTCGATGAGGTCGGGGTGGGCGATGCGGATGATGCCCGACGCCCCGCGCAGCAGCCGGCCCTGGGCCTTGACGTCGGTCCAGAACTTCGAGCTCGAGCCGCTGTAGGCGTCGTTGCCCGCGCGGCTGGTGAGCTTGTTGCCCGAGGGGATGCCGTAGTCGACGGCGAGCTGGACCGGGCCGAAGGTCCATGCGATCGCCCCGGTGGCCAGGGCCTGGCCGCGCAGCCACTCGGCGGCGTCGAGGTTGGGCTGGATCAGCACCGCGTTGGTGAAGTTCAGCACCTCCTCGACCATGCGCTCGTTCGACGCGGCGCCCGAGAGCTGGAGGTGCATCAGCAGCGCCTGGAGCGTGCGCAGGGCCTCCTCGGTGAAGGTGGCCTGGTTGGCCAGCTTGGCCGAGCGCTCCATGAAGGTCGACAGGCTGACCTGGCCCGTGGGCGGGTAGGGGCTGTCCATGCCGACCAGGCCGGCCATGGCCGACCGCACGGTCATGGAGCCGTTCTTGACCTCGTAGGAGGTCATGGGGGTCTCGGGGAGGAT
>DAOLDO010000004.1:1371-24782 GCA_035327325.1 Chloroflexaceae bacterium
GCCCGTCGCGGTGGCGTTCGAGCCGGTCGCGACGTAGGTGAAGGTGTCGGCGGTCGGCACCGAGGCGACGGTGATCGAGCCGTTGGCGTAGGCCAGGCTGCCGCCGCTGATGTACAGCTTGTCGCCGACGGCGAAGCCGTGGGCGGCCAGGGTGGCCGTGGCCACGTTGGCCGCCACGACGACCGAGGTCAGCGTGACGCTGTAGCTGCGGGGCACCAGCTTGCCGCTCACACGGCGGCCCATCACGGCGAGGCCTGTGACACGCTTCTCGCCGTCGGCGCCGGCCGTGACGGCCGCCCAGTCGATCTGGTGGCCGCCGGCGCGCTCGAGCGAGGACTCGTCCGCGACGCCGCGGACCCGGGAGAGGACGTAGGTGGTCAGGCTCATGGGTGGGTTCCTTCTGGAGGGGGGCTAGGGGTCGCGGCCGGCCCTGCCGGCGGGGCTACTTCTTGAGGGGGTTGGGGGCGGCGTCGCGCTGCTGCTGCGCCCGCTGGGCGAAGGCGGCGACGGGGTCGGCCGGGGGGGTCGCGCCGCCGGGCTGCTGCCCGGGGAAGGGCGTGCCCTGCGTCTGCTGCTGCTGGCCCGCGGCCAGGGCGGGCAGGAAGTCCGCCCAGTGCTGCCGGGCGTACGCGCTGAGGGCCACGGCCTCGCCGTCCCTGGGCTTCACGAACGCCTGCTTGACGGCCTTGCCGTCGACCGTGACGTCGCGCAGCTCAAACGCGAGGTCGGCCGACCCGGGCAGCTGGCCGAGCACGGCGGCCTTGTAGCCGGCGGCCTCGGCGACCTGGCCGATCAGCTGCTGGCGCTGGAGGCTGACCAGCTGCTGCTGGGCCTGCTGGGCCCCCTGGAGCTGCGTGGCGAGGGCGGCGGGGTCGGCGCCCAGCTGCTGGTAGGCCGTCCACTGGGCGGCCTGCTCGCGGGTGAGGACCACGCTGCCCTCGGCGGGGGCCTGGGCACTCAGCTGGCGGTTGCGGTCGCGCAGCTGGTAGTTCTCCGAGTAGAGCTGGGCGGCGAGGGCCATGGCGTCGTTGTTGGCGCGCTGGAGGGCGTTGCGCAGGCCCTCGGCGGGATCCTGCTGCTGCTGCTGCTGGCCGCCGGCGCCACCCTGGGCGCCGCCGTCGGCCTCGAGCAGGCGGGCGGGAAGAAGAAAGCGAGGTCGCATAGGTTACTGGCCTCCCTGGGCCGGCGGGGTGGGGGCGCGTCCCTGCGCGCCGTCGGGTGGGTCGGTCTCGCCCTCGCCCGCGGGCTCCTGGCCCGGGGCGTCGGGGTCGGGGGGGGTGGCGATCGCTCGGGCCTCGGCCTGCCGCGCGGCCTTCTCGGCGGCGATGCGGGCCAGCTCGGCGTCGACGTCGTCGTGGCCGAGCATGGCCAGGGCGGTCTCCAGCGAGAGCACCCCCTTCTCGACCTCGGCCACGATCTGCGCTCGCTCGGCGGCCGTGAGCGGCCCCGTGTCGATGCGGCAGTCGAAGGTGGCGCGGAGGCCGGCGTAGCGCCCTGGCTGGCCGGCGAAGACGCTGGCCAGGGCCAGGGCGGCCTCGATCAGCCAGCGGCCCGTCGCGTCCAGCTGCGCCTTGGTGGCGAGCAGGCTCTTGGCGAAGTCGGCGCGGGCCTGGACGCGGCTCTCGCCGGTGGCCGTGCTGTCGGCGCCCATCAGGGCGTGGAGCTGGCGCGCCTCCGAGAGGATGGCCCGGTGGTCGTCCTCGGCCGCCTCGCGGAAGGTCGCCGTCGAGACCGGGTCGCGGTAGACCACGCTGGGCGTGGTGTAGCCGGTGATGCGGCCCTGCGCATCGCGGATCGGCTGCCCGCTGATGAAGTTCGTGCGGCCGGCGCCCACCTTGAGCGGCTTGGCGACGAAGCGCTTGCGCGTGCCGTCGGGGCCGACGGGGGCCGCGGGGTCGTCGACCCACTCGCCGGGCAGCTGCCCGCCCAGGATGAGCCGCTCGAGGAAGCCGCCCTGGACGATGTTGCGCCCCGACATTGTGCGGGCCAGGTTGAGCTGGCGCTGGAGCCGGCGCACGGGCTCGGTGAGGAACGGGCTGCGCCGGGCCTCGTCGAGCAGCAGCAGCCCTCCCAGCGGCCAGGCCCCGGCCTCGGCGGCGGCCGCGCCCCCGCGCAGCACGCGCAGCACGGTCTGGCCGGTGGCCAGGTCGACGTAGGTCAGCTCGGCCACCGTCTGGCCCTCGGCCGTCTGGTAGGCGTACACGCCGCAGCGCTGCTGGGTGTCGGGGTCGGTGATCACCGTGGCCGCGGCCAGGGCCGGGCGGTCGACGTAGCAGTAGCCGGTGAGCGCCGCCTCGAGGCTCGCGGCCTGGGGGACGATGCCGCCCACGCGCAGGCCCGCCGGCACGAACAGGCGCACGGGGGCGCGCCCGCCGGCGAGCAGGCCCTCGGCCGCCCCCTGGAAGAAGGTCAGCAGCTTGCGGGCGTCCCACCAGCTGGTGAGGGCGGCCTCGGCCTCGTCGATGAGGGCCTGCTCGGCCCGGGTGGGCTGGCTGCCCCGGCCCATCGCCCTGAGCGGGCGCCGCACGGTGAGGCCCCAGGCCGGCTCCTTGCCGACGACCCCGCCGACGTGGCGCTCGGCCACCTCGCCGATCGCGTTCTGCGGCGTAAACGCCCGGGCGATCTCGGCCTGGACGCGCTGCGCCTCGGGGTCCAGCGCGTCGGGCCAGGGGCCGGTCCAGCCCGCCCCGCCCTGCCAGTGGTCGCCGGCGAGGTACAGGGCGTTCTCGGCGGCCCACGCCGGCGTGGCCGCCGCGAGGTGCTGCTGGATGGTGGCGAGGGTCAGGCTATCGAAGGGGGAGGCCATCGGGTCACCAGGTGCTGTAGCCGTCGGTGGGGGGCTCGTCGCGCTGCGGCGTGGTCGCGCCGGCCATCACCCCGTAGCGCGCCGCGTCGTAGTAGTCGTCGCCCCCGATGCCGTCGTCGTCGGTGTCCCACTTCAGCACGTCCTCGGGGCGGTGGGGGTCGTGCTGGAGAAGCGGCAGGGTCTCGATCAGGCCCGTGCAGCGCTCCGAGATGAAGAGGCGGGGGGCGATGGGCGGGTCGCGGTCGACGTCCCCCAGGCGGCTCAGGATCTCGCCAGCACCGTTGATGCGGTCGGTGGTGGCCGGGGTGAGGCCAATCCCCTGGCTCAGGTAGTCGGCGGCGATCGTCGCCCCCGTGTGGCGCTGGGCGAAGACGTCGGTGCCGGCGACGAACTGCCAGAGCTGGGCGGGGGTGAGCCCGCTGCGGCCGAGCATCGCCCGGATCCCCTCGGCGTTGGCCGGGACGAGCTGCTTGCGCGCCGCATACTCGTCGAGGAGGTAGATCGCCCCGTCGCCCCTGGTGAGGAGATACGCCACGGTGTAGTGGGTGAAGCCGTAGTCCAGGCTGGCCCAGGCCGGCCAGCTCGCGGGCGGGGCGAAGGGCGGGATGACGTGGACGTCACGCCGGAAGCTCGAGAAGAACTGCCCGGCCGCGATGTCCCAGTCGCCGTAGCGCCAGGCCCGGAGCTTCCACCCGGTGAGCGTGTCGAGGATGAGGGTGCGGTACTCACGCGAGAGGAAGGCGTTGTCGTCGGCCGTCGCGTTGATGAAGCGCGTCGCGCCGCGCTGGGCCGCCAGGGGGATGAAGCTGCCGTCGCCGCGGCGGTGCGCGTCGATGAAGCGGGCCTTGTACCAGGCGTGGCCGACGTTGCCGGGGTTGGTCGTCGAGTAGAGGCGGGGGCGCCAGCCCGGCTTGCTCGAGCGGCAGCAGGTCGTGATGTCGCGGTACTTGCCGCTGGTGAGGGTCGTCGCCTCCTCGACCAGGATGACGTCGTACTCGATGCCGAGGTAGGCGTCGATGTCCGAGTCCTTCTGGAAGTGGCCCAGGAAGACCCTGCTGCCGTTGGGGAGGTAGAGCACCCCCTCGCCGCGGTTGTAGTCGTTGGGGACGCCGCCCAGCACGCGCCGCCTGAGATCCTCGAAGTTCTCCTTGTTGGACTTGCCGACCTTGCGGAGGATGAGGGCCTTGAGCCCGGGGAAGCGCATGCAGTCGTCGGCGACGACCTGGGCCACGCCCCAGTGTGATTTGCCGCCGCCGCGGGCGCCGCCGTAGCCGATCTCGATCGGGCCGTCGGGCTCGTCGCACTGGCGGGCCGCGGCGCTCGCCAGGAGCTGGCGGGGCTGAAGGACGATCTGCGCCCCGATGAAGTTGAGGATCTGGTCGGGGGGGCAGTCGGCCGCGCGCGCGGCGCCGATGTAGCGGTCGATCGCATCAGCCGCCATCTCCGCCGCTCTCGTCGCTGCCGCCATAGATCTTCGCCACGACTCCCGCGAACACGCTGCGCAGCTCCTCGCCGGCGTTGACCTCGACGTCGGCCTCGACGGCCGCCACGGGCCGGCCGAGGATGCGGTCGACCAGGTAGATGTTCGCCGCGCGGTCGGGGGCGGCGACCGTACGCGTCCGGCGCACGCAGACCAGCTCGTCGGGCGGGAGCTCGGGGAAGGCGAGCTCCTTGACGCTGACCGTGCCGTCCTTGGTGATCACCTCCTTGGTGATCTGGATCAGGCCGGCCGGCTCGTAGGTCTCGGTGACCTGCTCGTAGCCGCCGTCGGCGAGCTGCTCGAGGTTGGCGAGCAGCCGCGGCAGGCGGTCGGCCACGCGCCGCTCGGCCGCGGCGATCTCCGAGGCGAAGATCTCGGCCTTCTTCTTCCTGCCGGCGTTTGCGCGGGCGCCGCCCCAGCCGTTGGCCATGAATTCAAGATTTCAAGCTAATCGCCGGCCGCCATGCGGTCGCGCACGCGGCGCACCAACTCGCTCTCGGCGCGGGGCAGGCGGTCCTTGATCACCGCGAGCTCGCGGCTCACGTCCTCGACCCCGTCCTCGACGGCCCCGACGCGCTCGGCGAGGACGGTGAGCGCCGGGGGGAGGGCCTCCAGGGCCTTCGACAGGACCGTGAAGTGGGGCAGGTACATCTTCGCGACGAGGTACAGCACCCCGGCGATGATGCCGACAGCACCATACTCGGCCAATTTCGGGAGCAGGGGGAGCAGGTCTTCCACGGGCGTCCTCTCAGGGAGTGGGGGCGTAGCGGGCGAGGCGCCCGTTGGTCGCGGGCGAGCGGCGGGGCGGGCCGGGGGCGCGGGTGGGCTGTGTGCCGCAGCAGGGGCAGCGGAGCAGCCAGCCGCCGCGCACGGGCCAGATCAGGGCCAGGAACCAGGTCTCGCAGTCCGGGCACTGGGCCGCGGCCCGCATCGCCCTACGCGCGGCCACAGAGCGTGTCGCAGCCCGCGCCCCGGCAGAGGGAGCAGGGGGCGAGGCGCCGGCGGAGCGCGATGAGCGACTCGGCGAAGGCCGCGGCCTTCGCGGGGTCGCTGATACAGCCGGCGTCGAGGAGGGCCTGGTAGCGGGCGATCAGGTCGTCCACGGCCGGGAGGAGCGGGTGCGGCCGGCGCAGGAGCTCGGCGGGGAGCGCGCCCGCCGTCGAGGCCCACGGCTCGACCAGCGAGCGGCGCACGTCCTCGGCCCGGTCGTCGTCGTTGATGTAGATCACGCGGGGGGCTCCACGGGCAGGCAGTGCGGCGAGAGCCAGATCGTCTCGCGGGCGCAGTTGATGCGGCCTCGGCCTCGGCCCTGCGAGCCGTAGCCGCCGCGGGCCTTCCAGCGGTAGATCGTCCAGCCGTCGGGGCGCCAGCCATCGTCGTAGTTGCAGAGCGCAATGCGGAACATTGGATCGTCGCCGTGGGCGGCGGCCCACGCCCGCGCGTCGGCGGCGACACCTCCGCCTGCGGCGTAGTCCCAGGCGTGCTCGACGTCGGTGTAGGGCGGGTCAAGCAACACGGCGGTCAGGCCGTGGCGCGTGGTCAGCGAGGGGGTGAGCGCGCGGCCCCAGTCGCCGCAGAGGATGCGCACGTCGCGCAGGCGCTCGGCCAGCGCCTCGAACCAGGCGAGGATGAACTGCTTGCGGTTGATGCCCCTGCCCGCGTCGCCCGCGTGGGGGAGCTTGCGGTTGATGCCCCTGCCCGCGTCGCCCGCGTGGGGGAGCTGGCGGGTATCGACCAGGCGTCCGTCAATCACCTGCCAGGGACCACGCCCGCTGCACCAGCCGGACCCGATCCACGCACATGCGCCCCAGACCCACCAGCCGGCGGCCTGCGCCTCGAAATAGCAGGGGTCGCCCATCAGGCGTTCGGCCAGGTCGCCCTTGCGGGCCACGAGCCAGGCGTGGCGGGCGTGCAAGTCGGCCTCAGAGACAGGCCAGTCAGACCAGTGAGCGACGGCCTCGGGGTCGGAGCGGATGCCACGATAGGCGTTGACCAGGAGTCCGTCGGCGTCGCTGACGGTCTCCGTGCGGCGGCGACCATCGGCGGCGGCGGGGCGTCCGAGCAGCGGGGCCAGGCTCCCGCCGAACGGATCTACAAAGTTCGGCGGGTCGCCAAAGGCTTGCCAAAAAATCGGGGCGATGCGTGATTTGCCGCCCGCATAGGGAAAGGGGGCCTGCATCGGCCAGGCAGCGACGCTCATGAAGGGGGCTCCTGCAGGAGGGCGATCACCCGGGCGGTGGCGGCCAGGGCCTCCGCGGCGTCGGCGCCGATGGCCGCGGCGAGCGGGGTAAAACCGGCGGGCGCGGGGCCGAGGTGCTCGGCGAGGGTGGCGCGCCAGAGGCGGTGCAGCTCGGCCGGGGTCAGAGGGTCAGGCGGCGGGCCGTAGGGCTGGCGGGGGCGCCAGGGCGGGGCCTCCCGGGCCAGGTACAGGTCGAGCAGGCGCAGGCAGCGGGCGAGCGGGCTCACGCCTCCACCTCGCGCACCAGGCGCCGGCAGAGGGCGCGCAGGTCGCCGCCGACGGGGCAGTCCAGCGTCTCGCGCAGGACGGCCGTGGTGAGGCCGTGGAGCTCCACGTCGGTCATGGCGTGGTCGCGGCCCGGCAGGGCGTCCCCAGCCGCGTAGCGGGCCTGGAGGCGGCGGTAGCGGCGCAGGGTCTCCTCCATCAGCGGGCCTCGCGGGCGGCGGCCACGCCGCGGCGGTAGGCGTCCATGTCCACCCCGCGGCCGGGGCAGGCCGGCTTGCCCCACTGGCTGTGGGGGGTGATGGTCTGGGGGCTCGTCGGCAGGCCGGCCCAGTCGAGCAGGGCGGCCGCGGCCCCCTGGCCCAGGGCGGCCGTGGCGGCGGGCATCGGGGCGCTGGTGAAATCGCCGACGTGCTCGAGGCCCCAGTAGCCGCTGTTGGCGGCGCGGGCGTGCGTGCCGGGGAGGTTGAGCGGGGTGAGCTGCCAGATGCCGTTGTCGGCCGGGCTGGCCGCGTCGCCGACGATGAACAGGTGCGGGCCGCTCGGCCAGCCGCCCGGCTCGACCTCGAGCCGGTAGAAGCGGGCGAGGGCGCGTATGCTCGCCGCCCCGCGCCACTGGGGGCCCGTCGGGCGGTAGGTGTGGTGGATGACCACGCCCTTCGCCCAGGGGGCCGTGTGGCGGTAGCTGTGGGCGTCCAGGTGGCGCCGGAACGCGGCCACCGTCCGCCACTGGCGCACGTCGAGCAGAAACTCGGGGACGCGGATCTCGGGGTAGTGGACCGTGTCAGGGAGCGCAGGAGTCACGGCGGGGGGCGCTGCCGCCGGCGCCGCGCCGAGGGCGGCGAGCGTGCCGGGGGTCAGCGTGTAGTTCGGGTTGAAGTGGATCGGGTCGCCGCCGGGGCTCTCGACCAGGTGGTAGAGCAGGGCGGCCGCGACCGGGAGCCGGCCCAGGACCGCGCGGTAGCGGGTCGCCCGGGTCGCGTCGTCGAGGCGCTCGTTCAGCGCGAACTCGGTGAGCCAGATGGGCTTGCCGAGCTTCAGGGCGTGCAGCGCGGCGATGCCGGCGACGGCCTGAGGCTCCGTGTAGGCGTGGAGGCCGAGCGCGTCGCAGCGGGCGTAGACGTCGGCGCAGATGGCGTCCCAGCGGGCCTGCCCGTTGGTCTCGCTGCCCAGGCGCACCGGGTGGTTGCGCATGTGGGCCGGGGCGATGATGCGGGCCCGGGGGAAGGCCCCGCGGATCGCGGTGATGCTCGCGTCGAGGTGGGCCCGGTAGCGCCAGCAGACCAGCTCGTCGGCGATGGTCTCCAGCAGCGGCTCGTTGCCGACCTCGACCCAGGCGTCGGGCCGGAGGGTCAGCCAGGGCAGCAGCTCGGCGAGCACGCGGTCGGCGAAGGGGAAGAAGCGTGTCCCGCCGGCATAGGAGGGGTCACCCCACGTCGTGCGGACCACGAGCGTGGGGGCGATCCCCGCCACCTCGGCGCGCTGGGCCTGCGTCCAGCCGCCGTCCACACCCCAGCCGGCCACGACCTTGAGGATCTTGGCGTCGGCTGCCAGGACGGCGCGGCGCACGGCGGCCGGGCCCGAGGCGTTGGTCAGGATGAGGCCGATCGGGGGCGTCACGGGAGCACCAGGCGGGCCATGCCCACGAGGGCGGGCCAGAGGCCGACCGCAAACACGGCGAGGCCCAGAAGCTCCAGGGCGGCGTAGAGGCGCCAGTCGTCGAGGGGGGAGCCGGCGGCGGCGTGGTCCGACCGCCGCCAGCGGGGGAGGCCTGCCGCGGCCGGGGCAGGCGGGGGGAGGGCCCGGGACGCCGGCGCCGTAGCGTTCAGCCTGGCGCTGGGGTATGTGTGTGCCGTTCGTGGCTGGCGGATTGTCACGCTCGACGTCCCCTCGGCATAAAAACAGCCCGCCCCTTCTCTGGTAGAGAACTTGGGGCAGGCCGCGTGGAATTCACTCTGGCCGGTCGGTTGTCAGGACAGAACCCGTCCCCGGGGACGGGGTGTTAGCGCGGGGCCAGGGTCAGGCGGGCGGTGTCGCACCGGCCGCTGTTGTTGAGGATCTCGATGCGGTCGCCCTTCTGCAGGCCGTACTCGCGGCGCAGGCGGCGGTGGAAGTCCTCAAGGCTCTCGGCGGGGTGCATTTTCACCGTGACGACGGTCTCGGCGTGGACCAGGTCGCCCTCGTCGTTGACCTCGTAGGAAGCGCTCCCGCGCTCGAAGCGCCCGAGCTGGGCCAGGCCGCCGAGGAAGTTGTTGTAGCTGGTGGTGTCGCTCATCTCGGCTCCCGGGTAGCAAAACGCGCGGCGGCCTGGTGGTGGCCTGCCGCGCGGGTTTCGCTCTGGCGTCGTGCTGGGTTGTTGGGGGCCAGTATACGGCAATGCCTATACCGGGATCTATCGCCTATCGGTCCCGACCTGGGCTAGGAGTTTTTCGCCCGGATGAACGTCCGTTTATCCGGGTTGCCGGTTTTCCACGCTATGGAAATGGCCGGGATGGTATAGTGCAGATCTGCAACAGCGCACGGGTGTGCGCAGAAAGGAACCCGTCCATGGCCCGCCCGCCCGCCCCTAGACCCCGCCCCGATCTCTCAGAGCCCCCCGTCCCGGAGCTGGTCGCCGAGCTCCGCCGCATTCGCCAGGACCTGACCTCGCAGATGGCCTACTACCAGCGGCTCGACCGCTGGCTGAGTGTCGTGCTCGAGCGCCACGGCTACCCGGAGCCGGCGCGCCACCCGGTTATTCACGGGCCCGACCTCGACACCTTCGAGGCGCGCCTGCACGCGGTCGAGGAGGTCCTGGCGCAGCTCGCAACCAACACAGCACGGCTCATCCGGGCGCATGAGGCGCTGACCGTCGGCGTGGCCGACAAGGTAGCCTCGGCGCAGGTGGAGTTCCAGCGGCTGCACACGCGCCTGGGCGAGCTGGTGGAGTCCGCCGAGGGGGCGCGGCTGGAGAGCCACGGGAGTGTGGTCCAGCTCCACGAGGTGACGCGCCGGCTCATCGCCGACGTGAGGACCACCCCGGCCCTGACCGCGAACGCCGTGGCGATCGCGGTCGGCAGCGTCCTGGCCATCCCCGCGGCCACCGGCGACCTGCCGATGGTCTACGTCGTGCCCGACGGGGGCGAGCCCGCCACCGGCGAGACGATCCGCCTGGTCGACCCGGCCGCGGAAGAGGACCTGGCGGCCTAGCCGAGGCCGAGCAGCTCGGCGAGCGCGTCGGCGTGGGGGTTCTCGTTGCTCCTGAGCGCCGAGACGTAGATCCCCGTCGTCGCGGCGTTGCTGTGCCCGAGGCGGGCCTGGATCTCCGAGAGCTTCGCCCCGGTCTCCTCGAGCGCGCGGGCGAACGTGTGGCGCAGGCTGTGGACCCTGGTCGTCCCCAGATACTCCTCGCAGAGTCGTCGCACGGTGGTGATGCCGATCGCGGCCCCCGGGTTGCGCCCGCTGAAGCTGGCCCACACGGGCGCCCCCTTCTCCAGCCCCTTCAGCTGCCCCCCATAGACGGCGCGCAGATACTCGGCGAGCGCTCGGCTCAAGCCGGCCGGGAGCGTGTCGCGCATGACCTTGCCGCCCTTGGTGCGGGCCCAGGTGAGGGTGAGCTGCGGCCCGGCAACGTCGATGTGCCCCCAGCGCAGCCCGGCGAGCTCGGAGACGCGGCGCCCGGTCTGGAGGCCCACGGCGAGCAGGCAGTAGTCGCGCTGTCCCTCGGGGGTGGCGCGGTCGATCGCGGCCAGGCGGCGCCGTACCTCCTCGAGCGGCAGCGCCCTGGCCGTGGCGTAGCGCTGCACGCGCCGGCGCTCGACGCGGTCGATGGGGTTCTCGCCGGCGAGCAGGCCCTGCTTGCGGGCGAAGGCGTAGAAGCTCGAGAGGATGGCCAGGCGCTGGTTGAAGGTGGCGGGGGCGGGCTGCCCCTGCCCGGCCCAGCCCTGGGCGGCCAGGGCCACGGCGGCGGGCGGGCCGTCGAGCTCGAGGCGGGCGGCGTGGATGGCGGCGCGGAAGCTGGCGAGGGTGGCGGCGTAGGCGTGGCGGGTGCGGTCGCTGCCGCTGCGGCCGGCCTTGGCGTCGAGCCAGGCCGCGATGGCCAGGTCGAGCGGGGCCGACGCCTCGACGACCGCGGGCAGCTGGGCCGCCCGGGCGAGGGGGTGCATGGGGGGGTGCTCAGGGGTGAGGGCACGTCCGCCGGCGGCGGCGCGTGGGGGCGGGCGCGGGGGCATGGAATCTAAGGGTGATTAGATTCCATGCCCCAGTATCGCATCGGCGGCCCGCCCCGTCACCGCCTAACGGTCCCGATCGGGGGTAGGACTCAGATCTTTACACTCGCGGGACTCGTGGGGAGGGGCGGTTTTCCGCGTCCCAGGATAGAAGAGTGTAAAGCGTTTCAATGCAAAACGCCCCATTTCGGGGCGTTGGGACGCGGTTTGCTTCCGTTTCCCGTAGGATAATCGGTATTTAAGGCGAAACCGTGTCGCCCGGCTTCGGACGCCGACGCAGGCCCCATGCCAGGCGCCGGCGCTCAGCCTCCGGCAGCTGGCACCATGTGTCGAGGCCGCCGGGCTGCGCTCGGCGACGGCGGCGGCCAGGTCGGTGACCAGGGCCAGGACGGAGCGGGGCATGGCGGGGCTCCTGACTGTCTACCATTGGTACACAAGTGTACCGCCAGTCGCCGCCAAAGGGTGCGCCCCCGATCCTGGGAGGGAGGATCGGGGGCGGATGCTTGGGGGAAGCAGGGCCAGGGTAGCAGCGGGGCGTTACCGGCCGCCCCTCCGCGGCGTCTCGACCCGCTGGGCGCCGATGCGCCGCCCGCGGCCCGCTGGCGTCTGCTCGTAGAGCCAGTAGTTGGACTGGTAGACCTTCGCCGCCGACAGGTGCAGGGTGAGCTCGCGGGCCACGGGCGTCTGCGCCGCGTAGCCGTGCGTGGCGGCGAGGTGGGCAGCGAACTGCGCGCCCGCCGTCTCCCCCTCGAACTCCGGGTAGTAGCCATCCGCGTCTTTCGGACAGAGTAGGCAGGCGATCACGTTCAACCCCTTCATCGCCCAACCTCCTCGGCGAGGGCGGGGCGCAGGCGCCCCAGCAGCTCGACCCGGATCGTGTGCCCCTCCCACCCGAAGGCGGGGGGCAGCTCCTCTAAGGCCCACGGCCCGGCCTGGGCCTCAGCATCGGCCGGGCCCGCGGCGAAGACGACGCGCACGGCCCCGCGGGCGGCGAGATCGGCCACCCGCACGGCCACGGCGATGATCAGGTACTCGTCAAGCATCGGTCGGCTCCTCGTCGAACAGGCCCGGGGGCTCCTCCCAGGTGAGGGCCACGTAGTGCCAGGGCCCGGACTGGTACTCCTGGCGGGCGGCGGCGTCTGGGATCTCGCCGTCGCGGCGGAAGGTCTGCTCCTCGCCCTCGCCGACGGGGGCGCCCGCGCGGCCGAGGATCACCTGGCGGCGCCGGCCCTTGGCGCGCACCTTGATGGTCGCCCCGCTCTTCAGGCGCCGGAAGGCCGGGCGTCCGGCGATGGCGGTGGCGTAGAGCTCCTTGAAGATGTGGAAGAGGCTCACGGCTCACCGCGCAGGGCCGCGTCGAGCTCGGGGTCGCCGAGCTCGGGCGCAGACAGCTCGGCGGCGGCGCGGAGGGCGATGTAGCTGCGCACGTCCAGCAGCACGGCCTCGGGGTAGCCGCGCTGCGTGATGATGATGGGGCGCCGCGACGTGCGGGCCTGCGTGATCAGGCGGGCGAGCTGGGCGGCGGCGGCCGAGATGGGCAGCACGCCCGCCTGGAGATCGACGTCGGTGGCCTTGGCCATGGGGTTCCTCCGTTCTGCAGATGGGTGCCGGCCCGTCGCCAGCACCTCACGCCGCACGTACGCCGCTAGGCCAGATCTCCCGCACGGCGCCTGGCGGCCGCCAGGCGCGCCTCCCAGTCCTCGGCCCAGCGCTCCGTGACGTCCTCGGCCCAGGGGTCGGCCTCGCCGCGGCGGTGCGGAGCGAGCAGCCAGAGGTAGAGCAGGAACGCCTGTGCTGCGAGCTGCCGCGGCGGGTTGATCGTCCGCGTGTGCTCGGCGGTCTGCCAGCGCCGCATGAAGGCGTCCTCGGTGGCCTCGGCGTTGAGCGGGACGGTGATCAGGGCGTCGCCGTCCTCGGCCAGGCCGAAGACGGTGAAGGGGAAGCGGCTCGCCGGGGCACCATACAGCACCTTGTAGGCGTAGCCGTCGCCGGGCTCAAAGGTGATCAGGTAGGTGGTCATGTGTTGCTCCGCTTCCTGCAGATGGGCGCCGGCCCGTCGCCAGCACCCCTATCCTACCGTGAGACCATTGGTCGCGCCCTACCGCCCGTAGGCGCCCCGGGGCGGCTCCTCCTCGATGAGCACGCCGTCGGCGTCGTAGCCGGCCGGCGGGACGCGCCCGCCCGGCTCCTCGTGGACGGCGTACTCGCGGGCCCAGTGCTGAATGCCCTCCCAGGCGCGCAGGGCGGCGGCCTGCACGCTGTCAGGCCGCCACACGCCCCGCAGGTACGCGGCGTCGATCTCGCGCGGGTGGAGGCTCACGAAGGGCACGACCGTGGCCGTGTCGCCCTTGCCCCACTCGGCCTCCTCGCCGGGGCCCAGGGCCAGGGCGATCTCGTGGAGCGTGACCAGCTCGGGGTGGCGCGTGCGGTCGATGAGGCCGTCGGCGGCCTCGCACACCCGGGCGTGGTCGACCAGGGCCGTGAGCAGCACGTCGGTCATCCTGCTGCGCACCGAGAACTGGACCAGGCCCAGGTAGCCGACGGCCACGAGCGGCGCCAGGAAGCCGCGCACGGCCAGCTTGGAGCGCTCGCCCTGGCCCCAGCGCAGGCCGATGCCCGCCTCGGCTGTCTCGCGGGCGTTCCCGCCGGCCAGGCTGCCCGCCACCGTCGGGGCCACCGGCCCGCTGGTGACGGGGTAGAGCGTCACGCTCTCGCCGAGGCCCCAGTGCTTCACGATCTCCGCCCCGCCCGGCCGCTGGTGCTTGATCTCCATCAGGGGGATGGACGCGGCGCGCATGGCCTCGTCGAGCTCGCCGTCGCGCCCGGCCTCGACGTGGAAGCCGATGAGCGGGGCGAAGCGGCCGCTGCCGACGGTGCGGCGGGCCTGGCTCTTCCCGTTGGCGTACTGGAGCGTGGGGACCTCGACGACGGCCCGGGCCTTGTTGCGTCCGATGGTGCTCATGGTGGTCGTTGCCTTTCGTTGTGGGTCGCTGGGGGTCTCAGAATTCAATGCCTACGTTGTCGACCTGGCCCTCGTACTGGCCCAGCTCCGGCGCCCGGCTCGCGTTCCAACGCCGCTCCTGGGCAATCTCAAGCCAGTCTACGCGGGCCGCCGCACCCGGGGCCAGGGCGAAGGGGTCCAGGCCCGGGAGCTCCAGCTGGGCCGGCGTCTCGCCGGGGAAGTTGAGCCGGGCGAAGCGGCCGAAGGCGGGCAGGGCGGCCGCGTCGTAGGCCCGGGCCGCCAGCTCGGGCGTGGCGAAGGTGCCCAGGTAGCGGTTCTTGCCGCCGACGCTGATCTGTGCGCGCCAGCGGCCGCCGCGCTTCTCGAAGTAGACCCCCCGGTAGCCGTCGCCCCGGGGGCTCGGCCGTTTGGCCAGGTTCTCCGACTGCGAACAGACCACCAGGTTCGCGCGCTGGTTGTTGAGCGGGTTGCGGTCGTCGTGGTCGACGACCTCCCAGGGCCGGGCCTGGGTGAGGAAGCGGTGGATGTAGATCAGGGTCGTCGAGCCCGCCCGCGTGCGCTGCTGGCGCACGACGTAGCTGCCGAGCAGGATCCAGCGGTGCTGCCGCAGCACGGGCAGATCCTCGGCGTCGACCAGGCTCACCTGGTCGCTGTTGGCCAGCGGCAGCTCGGCGGCCATCGCCCTACGCCTCCCGCCGGTAGACCCGCGCGCGGGCCAGGGCCAGCTGGCGCTGGTGGCGGGTCACGCTGGTCTCCCAGCTCTCGACCCCGCGCCGGAGTGCGGGCGTGTTCGGGGTGCCCCCGGCCAGCGTGATCGCCCGCCGGGCGGCCATGGGGTCGCCGGCGGCGTGGTGGGCGCGGGCCCGCGCGCCGGCGGCCTGGCCGGCCTCGGTGTGGGGCACGGCGCCGAGCAGGGTGCGGTCGTCGGCGTAGACGTCGGCCAGGGTGGTCAGGGCGTTGTAGCGGATCACCGGGCACCCCCGATCAGGCCCACGCGGGCCCAGGTGGCCATGACGGCCTGGGCGGGCACGCGCGTGGCGTAGAGGTCGCCGAGGTAGGCGCCGCAGGCCGCCGCAAACGCGAAGCGCTCCTCGTCGCCGAGCAGGGCCAGGGCGAGCCCCTGGCGGGTGCGGTCGAGGTCGTAGAAGGCGGCCGGGGTGACGGTGGCCAGGCCCGTCAGGGCCGCGTGGAGGGCCAGGCGGTGCTCGTAGGTGATCAGGCCGTTCAGCACCCAGGCGATGAGGATGTCGCCGACGCTCCGCTGGGCGGCCTGGGCGCGCACGCGGGCCTGGGTGACGAGCTGCGGGTCGGTGAGCGAGGCGAGCCAGGCGGCCCGCGCGCGGTGGGGCATGCGGTCCCAGGTCCCCGAGCGCTTGGGCTGCCAGGGCCGCTGGCGGAGGGTGGCCATGGTCGGGTATCCTTCCTGGGCGGGGGCGGTGCGGGTCGAAGCGACGCCGCCCCCGCGTGTGGGGCCGGGGGCTTCCCCCGGCCTCGGCTAGTCGGCGGCCAGGGCGGCGCGGTCGGCCGCGTCGGCCACGGCGCGCAGCCGCAGCAACACACTGATGAGTTTGCCGGCGGCGGCGCTCTCGAGCTCGGCGGCCTGCACGGCGATGCGGCGGTTGGGCGTGTCGAGGTTGATGCCGGCCCCGGCCAGGAACGAGTCGGCGTCGGTCGCGTAGGGGGTGGCCTCGAGCTCGCGCCACAAGGCGGCGATGTAGCGCTCCTGGCGGTCGCTGGCGGCGGTCTGCGTCGGCTGCATCTGTGGTATCCTTCGGGGTGCTTGGGCGGCGGGGTGATGGGGATCGGCTCGCCGCCCGGTCTGCTGATGGAGGCTCGCGACAGTGCCACCTGTCGCGAGCCTTCGCCGTTCAGGCCGCCAGCTCGAGCCCGCGGGCGGCACAGCGGGCCTCCCAGCGGTCCAGCACGGCGAGCCAGGCCACGCCGATGTCCGCACCCTCCAGCCACATCGCCACCTCGATGGCCTCGTTGACCCGCTGCGCCCGCGTGAGCCCGGCGAGGGTCGCGTAGGCCAGGTCCGCGTCGGCGGCGAAGAGGGCCATCAGGGCGTGCGGCTCGATGGGGGCGATGCCCGGGGCCGTGCGCGCGGCCAGGGCGGCGGCCAGCTCGACCGCGCGGGTCCGCTCGGCCACCTGCGCCTCGTAGGCCGACAGGGCGGCGCGGGCCTGGCGGGCGATGCGGGTCTTCTTCATGGGGGCTCCTTCGCGCTACGTCTTGACTTCCTATGTTCCTATGATACAATGCTCATAGGAAGTTGTCAAGGGGGAGCACGAAGGAATCGCGATGACAATCACGTCAGAGGAGTTCTGGTCGAGGGTGCGGAAGGGGGATGACTGCTGGCTCTGGATGGGAGGGCTGGGGTACGAGAAGTACGGCGCCGTATCGGTGCAGGGGTTCAAAACCACCGCCGCCCATCGGATCGCCTACATGCTGCACACCGGGCAGCAGCTCTTGCCGCGCCTGCCAATCTGCCACAAGTGCGACAACCCCCAGTGCGTGCGCCCCGATCACCTGCATGTCGGGACGGCTTCGGACAATGGGCGCGACCGCTCACGCCAGTTCGGCCCGAATGCCAAGGTAGGTATCTATAAGCTGAACCTGCCGCTCCGCTGGGGGTACGCTTACGGCTACAAGGGGGAGCCTGCCACCCACACCGCCCACATCAGCAGCGACGAGAGCTTCGCCATGTGCGGGCATCCGCTGGTGTACATGTCCCTGTTTCCCGCTGGGGGCCTGCGCTATGGCATGATCCAGAAGGGGGTCTGTACGGACTGCCTCAACGAGGTTCACGCCTACTACCCGAACGGCTACGACTTCGTGCGCAAGGTGCCGGAGCGACATCCGTGATTCCCATGCACCCGGTATCCTAGTATTGACAGAGTCCGATCCGGGTGATAGGATGCGGGCCAGTAGCGGAGAGGAGGACTTACGTGGGAGAGGACAACGAGGAGATGAAGCTGGTCCGCTGGAAAGTCAAAGAGCGCGCCGAGAAGCAGGGCATCACGTCGGCCATGGAGTTGGCGCGCCGGGCAGGCATCAACAAAAACACGGCCACCGATATTTACGGCGGCCGTGCGACAAGGGTTGACTTCCTGACTCTGGCGAAACTCTGCCTCGCCCTGGCCTGCAAGCCGGGCGATCTACTGGATCTGGAAGATCAAATGAGCCTGACGGGGGCCGCTGCCTAGCGACCAATCCTCGTCAGGCTCATTCGTTGTGGGGCGCTGCTGATCTTGGCGGATACAGCGCCCCACAGAACCCATCGACCTCCCTGCTGCAAGCCCAGGAAGCCGACTATGTTGTAGGCCCTCGCGGGCCGGACAACCGAAAGGAGCGGACTACGGACGAGACATTATTGGTCAGCGCGGCCCCGCCGAGGCGCTGGCGCCTGTCGCCGGCGGCGGCCGAGATCTCCGACGCGGTGATGGCGCACTACGAGCGGCTGGCGGCGGCCCATGTGCCGCCGGAGCTGGCGGCCGATCTGGCCCGGGCCTATCAGGCGGCGCTCCTGGCCGCCCGGGCCCACGAGCTGGTCTATCAGGACACATAGAGCACGTCGGCAAAGCGCAGCGCGAGCTGGCATCGCTTCCCGCCGACCACGATCTCATAGACCCCGCCCGGCGGGCCCGGGGGTGGCGACCCATCGCCCCAGTCGGACCCGCCCGCGCCGGCGAACTCCCGGCAGAGCCGGGCGCGCTCGGCCTCGGCCATGGCGCACTCCAGGAGGGCCAGGCCGGTGTTGGGCGCCGCGCGGAAGACGATCCGCACGTCGAAGAGCGCATCGCTCATTCGCACCTCTCAGTCGGAGTAACGATGGGCCCGTAAACTGGCGTTAGATCCTCAGCGCCGCCCGCCCGCAACCTGACCCGACCTCGACGCGACCAACCCCCGATCTTGGCCGCACGTCGCCCCCGCCGAGAACCGGCGCCGCCCTGCGCACCAGGGCCGGGCTTCGTGTTGCCAGAAATCGCAGACCTTCGCACCTGAACAACCTGTCGCTGAAGGAGGGGCCGCGCTGTCGGCCCGCCACCTCGTCTGTAGGCGCCGGCTCCGGGCCGGTAGCGCCACGAGCTCTGGCCGCACCGCTGGCAACACCCCTCCTGTCGGTTGGCCCTGGCCACGTTCGCCAGGCGGTACGATGTCGTCGGTGTAGGGCAGGGTCTGGACGCAGACGCGCATATCCCTCCTCGCCCGAGTCCGCGACGCCGCTCGACGAGAGCGGCGCGAGGGGGTGGGGTGCCTGATGGGGCTCGAACCCACAACTTCCTGATCCACAGTCAGGCGCTCTGCCATTGAGCTACAGGCACCACAATGGCACGCGAGAGTATAGCACGGGCGCGCCCGTGCTGTCAATTTTGCGCGGCTGTGATCAAACACTCACTATTCTGGTATGGACGGCGTGCCCCGAGTTCGCTATACTACTTATAGACCCGCTGCCGCGGCGCGGCGCGGGCCCAGCTGAAAGGATACGCCGCTATGGCAACGATTGTGCTTCTGATGCTCGCCGTGGTTGTCGCCCTCGCCGTGCTCGCCGCGGCCCGCAGCACGCGCCAGGCCCCCGCCTTCCTCCCGATCGAGCGCACCCCGCGCCGCATGCGGCGCCGCGACCGCTAACCCCCCCGCCTCAGGGCCCACGCCCCGGCCCGCCTCCCCGCGCCGCAGCGGCATCTGGTCACGCCGCTCTCACGGCCATCTCATTCCGCGCCCTTCTGCGCTCCAACTATACTGGCGGCGGCGGTGGAACATCTGCCGCCGCCAGCGCGTCTTCTGCTAGAGACTCCCGCCCTTCACTGAAGGAGCGTCGGCCGTGACCAGACCCCTCCGCCCCTTGCTCCTGCTCATGCTCCTCCCCCTGGCCGCCCTCGCCGCGGCGCCAGCCCTGGCCGCCCCCGCCCCTCAGGCGACCGGCGTCGCCCTGGCCGCCCGCCCCGCCTACGCGGGCGCCTTCCGCGTCGGCACCTGGCTGCCCGTCGTGGTCGAGCTCGAGAACAGCGGCGTTGACCGGGTCGTGCAGGTGCGGGTCGGCGCCCGCGAGGGCGCCCAGTACGCCGCCCTGGTTGACCTGCCCAGCGGGGGCCGCAAGGCCGTCACCGTTTACGCCTACATGACCCCCGCCTCGCGCCGCCTGGTCGTCCGCCTGCTCGATGGCGAGCAGGAGCTGGCCGCCGAGACCCTCCAGCTCACCCCGGCCAACCAGCGGGCCCGCATCGTCGGCCTGCTCGCCGGCCAGGGCGCCGCCGTGCGCCCCCCCGCGCGGCTCCCCGGCGGCCTGCCCCTGGTCGCCGTGCCCCTCGCCCCCGCCGACCTCCCAGACCACCCCCTCGGCCTCGGCGGGCTCAACGCCCTGGTCGTCGAGGATGTCCCCACGGCCGAGCTGCGCCCCGCCCAGCGCGAGGCCCTGGCCGAGTGGGTCGCCCGCGGCGGCCAGCTCATTCTCGGCGGGGGCGAGGGCCTCGCGCCCGCCCTCGCCGGCCTGCCCGAGACCCTGCGCCCCGCCGAGGTCGCAGCCGTCGAGCCCGTGCCCGCCGCCTCGCTTCTCGGCGGCGGCGCCGCCGACGGCGCCGTGCCCCTGGCCCGGCTCACCCCCCGCCCCGCAGCCGACGGCCGCGCCCCCTACAGCGTGCCCCTCGGGGCCCTGGCCGCCGGGAGCACCGCCGCCCTCGAGCACAGCCTCGGCCGGGGCAGCGTCGTCGCCCTCGCTTTGCCCCTGGGCCACCCCGCCCTCGCGGCGTGGGAGGGCGCCCCGCGCCTCTGGGAGGAGCTGCTGCGCCCGACCCTCGAGCTGCCCCCCGGCTTCGCCCCGGACACGATGACCCTGGACGCCTTTGTCGAGGGCAACCTGGCCTCGACCCTCACTAGCCTGCCCGCCCTGGAGTTCCCGCCCCTCGGCCCCCTGGCGGCGCTGGTGGTCGCCTACATCGTGCTCGTGGGCCCGGTCACCTACCTGGTGCTGCGCCGCCTCGATCGCCAGGCCCTCGGCTGGGTAGTCGTCCCCGCCATCACCCTGCTCTTCGCCGGCCTCACCTATGGCCTCGGCTACGCCCAGCGCGGCGGCGACATCGTCTTCAACCAGGTCACCCTGATTGAGCCCGTGGAGGGCGACCCCGGCGCGGCCCGCGTGCGCACCTTTGTCGGCCTCTTCTCGCCCGAGCGCCGCGACTACGACCTCCAGGTGTCCGGCCCCGCAGCCGGCGCGCCGCCCCCGCTGCTCCGCCCCATCTCGGTGCAGGGGGCCTGGGACACCTCCACCCCCGGCGGGCGCGGGGTCTACCTGCAGGAGGCCGGCGCCGCCGCCGAGGCCCGCGGCTTCGAGGTGGCCCAGTGGTCCATGCGCGCTCTGGCCGCCGACAGCAGCATGCCCCTCGCCGGCCTGACGGCGACGCTGAGCGTCGCGGGCGAGGCCCTCGGCGGCGAGGTGGTCAACGGCACGCCCTTCGCCCTCAGGGACGTGGCGCTCATCCAGGGCGAGCAGATCGCGCGCCTCGGCGACCTTGCCCCCGGCGAGCGGGTCGCGGGCGAGCTGAGGCGCCGCCAGCCTGCGCAGCCTGGCGCCTTCGGGCCTACGGTGCCGATGAGCTACCTGGTCTTCGGCGAGGAGATGGACCGCCAGAGCAAGATCGGTGGCCAGCCCCTCCCGCCCGACGTCCAGCAGCGCATCAGGATCCTCGACGCGCTCTACAACTACGGCCCCTCGCCCCGCGGCGGCCAGCCCCTGCTCCTGGCGTGGGTTGATGCCTCAGCCCTCGCGGTGGGGTCGGCCGAGCAGCGGGCCGACTACCAGCAGATCGCCCTGCTCTCCGCAACGCCCCGCGTCGCGCTGGCCGGGGGCGAGCAGGCCCTCGGGCCGGGCTGGCTGGCGCCCCGCTTCGAGAGCGGCATGTCCTCGGTCTGCTTCGGCGGTCAGGGCACCGGCGTCACCCTCGGGCCCGAGCCGGCCGTGATGCAGCTGGCCCTGCCCCGCGACCTCTACGGCCTGCGGGCCAGCGAGCTCAGCCTGCTCACCGCCTCGGACGGGCAGTGGGCCGACAGCACGCAGGTCGAGCTCTACGACTGGGCGGCGGGCGCCTGGGTGGCCCAGCCGGTCGCCGGGCGCAGCGTCGCCGTCGCCGAGCCCGCGCGCTTCCTCGGCGGCCACGGGGCCGTGCGAGTGCGCATCACCGGCGGCCAGCCCCAGGTCAACTTCGGCTGCATCTACGTTGACGCCAGGATCAAGGGGAGCCTCTCGTGACACCCGCCATCGAGACCGTCAACCTCACGCGGCGCTACGGGCGCATGGTCGCCCTCGACAGCCTCAACCTGACGATTGACCAGGGCAGCATCTACGGCTTCATCGGTCCCAACGGCGCCGGCAAGACTACCACCCTGCGCCTGCTCGCCGGCCTGCTCGAGCCCACCAGCGGCGAGGTGCGCATGCTCGGCCAGCGCCTCGTCCCCGGGGGCGCCCAGCGCCTTGTCGGCTACATGCCCGACTTCTTCGGAGTCTACGACGACCTGCGGGTCTGGGAGTACCTCGACTTCTTCGCCCGCTGCTACGGCATGGAGCCCGCCCGCCGCCGGCGCGCCGTCGCCGAGCTGCTCAGCCTGGTTGACCTGGGCCACAAGCGGGACGCCTACGTCCAGAGCCTCTCGCGCGGCATGCAGCAGCGCCTCTGCCTGGCCCACGCCCTCGTCCACGACCCGCCCGTGCTGCTGCTCGACGAGCCGGCCAGCGGCCTCGACCCGCGGGCCCGCGTCGAGCTGCGCGAGCTGCTGCGCACCCTGCGCGAGATGGGCAAGACCGTCCTGCTCAGCTCGCACATCCTCAGCGAGCTGGCCGAGGTCTGCACGGAGATCGGGATCATCGAGAGCGGCAAGATGGTGGTCAGCGGCCCGGTGGACGCCGTGCGCCGCCAGCTCCAGGGCGGCGCGCGCCTGCGGGTCAGGGTTCTGCGCGAGGTCGAGGCCGCCGAGGCGGCCCTCAGGGCCCTGGCCGGCGCCCCGGCCGAGGGGCTGCCCCGCCTGCGGGCGGTGCGCCGCGACACCGCCGACGAGCGCACGGTCGTGGTCGAGCTGGACGACGCCGACGAGGCGGGCCAGACCGCCCTGCTCGCCCACCTGGTGGGCCAGGGCGTGGCGGTCAGCGAGTTCCGCGCCCAGGCCGAGAACCTGGAGGAGCTGTTCCTGCGCCTTACCGCGGAGGGATGAAGGAAGAGGGCGGAAGGATGCAGGCCGCGCCGGCGCCTGCCTGTGAGGCGCCGCCGATTTCGGCCAGAGTCCGTTTCACGTTTGCTGGGAGGCCGCGATGCGAGCGAGCAGGGGCCTCAGGCCCTCCATGAACCCGATCATCGTCAAGGAGCTGCGCACGCGCATGCGCGGCGTGCGCCCCTACGCGATCCTGACCGCCTTCCTGGTGCTGCTGGCCCTGGCCGGGCTCGGCATCTACCAGATGATGCTCCAGCAGTCGCGCTTCGGCGGCACCCTGCTGAGCGCCCAGGTGGGGCAGGCCCTGTTCCGCGGCCTGGCCTTCGTCGAGCTGCTGCTGGTGGTGTTCCTGGCGCCCTCGATGACCAGCGGGGCGATCAGCGGCGAGCGCGAGCACCTGACCTACGACATGCTGATCGCCACGCCGCTGCGCCCGGCCCAGATCCTCTCGGGCAAGCTGGTGGCCGCCCTCAGCTACCTGTTCCTGCTGATCTTTGCCGCCGTGCCCGTGTTCAGCGTCGTGCTGGTCTTCGGCGGGGTCGAGCTGGGGGCGCTGCTCAAGGCCCTGGCGCTGCTCGTGGCCGCCACGGTCTGCTTCGGGGCGATCGGGCTCTTCTGCTCGGCCCTGATGCGGCGGACCTCGCGGGCGACGACGATCGCCTACATGCTCGTGCTGCTGCTGGTCGGCGTGCCCGTGCTGGCGGCCTCGGTGTGGGGGCAGTTCTCGACCCCGCCGGGGCAGCAGGCGCCGCCGTGGCTGCTCTACCTCAACCCCTTCAGCGCCCTGCTCTCGGTGACCACGATCGGGGTGAGCGGCGAGCTGGTCAACCCGGCGATGAGCAGCATGCCGATGTTCGGCTTCGGCGACCCCTTCGGGGGCATGCCGCTGCTGGCCCTGCTCGCGCCGGGGGTGGTCTACTACGGGCCGAACGGCCCCGTGGTCATCCCCGTCTTCCGGGCCACCCTGATCGGCTACGCCCTGTTGACGACGGGGCTATGCTGGGCGAGCGCCCACCTGGTGCTGCCGAACCGGCGCTGGCGACCGCGCTGGAGCGACCTCGGTTTCGCGGCCGCGCTGGCGGCCCTCCTCGCCATGGGCTACCTGAGCCGGTCCTGGTGGTACGTGCTGCCCCCGCCGCAGTTCTAGGCGCCCCGGGTCGCAAGGGCGCCCACGGAGGGGCGCCCCTACCCCCTGGGTGGCGCGGGCGGCCGCGGCGGATACGTGTGCCAACGCCGGGGCGGCGCGGGCGGCCGCGGCGGGGAGAGGCGCCGACGCCGGGGCGGGTACGGGGCAC
>DAOLDO010000004.1:24882-26414 GCA_035327325.1 Chloroflexaceae bacterium
CCGGGGCGGGTACGGGGCACGGGCGGCCACGGTGGGTAGGGGCGGCCCCGGCGGGTGCGGACGCCGACGCCGGGGCGGCGCGGGTGGGACGGCAGGCGAAAAACACGGAGCCCGGCGCACCAAGCGCCGGGCCTTCTTGCTGCAGCGACGGGGGCCTACGCGAGGGAGCGCAGGACGCCGACGACGCGGCCTTCGATCTTGAGGTTGGCGGGGGTGGTGTAGATCGGCTCCATGGTGACGTTGGCGGGCTGGAGGCGCACGCGCGAGCCCTCGAGGTAGAACTTCTTGAGGGTGACGGCGTTCTCGTCGAGCAGGCGGGCGGCCACCATCTGGCCGTTCTCCGCATTCGGCTGGAAGCGCAGCAGCACGATGTCGCCGTCGTCAATGAGCGCGTCGATCATCGAGTGGCCGCGCACGCGCAGGGCGTAGACGCCGCGCAGCTTGTCGGCCGGGGCAAACTCGGCCGGCACCTCGATCTTCTCGGCGTCCTCGGGGTTGACCTCCTCGGGGTTGGGCAGGGCCGGGCCGGCGGTGATCACGCCGAGGAGCGGCACCGAGAGGCCCAGAGCGGCAGGCATGGGCGCGGGGGCGCCCCCAGGCAGCGTGATGCCGCGCGAGACCTTGCCGTCGCGCACGATCTTGCCCTTGTCCTGCAGGGCCCGCAGGTTGTAGGCCACCACCGAGGTCGAGCTGATGTTGAGATCGTTCTGGATGTCGCGGATCGCGGGCGGGTAGCCGTTCTTCTGCAAGAACTCCTGGATATAGCCCAGGATCTTCTCCTGGCGGTTGGAGAGACCGTCGGCTGAACGCATAGGCCCTGTCCTTTCATCAGGCCGCAGCCCAGGCGGGTGGGGCCGACGGCGACGCTGCTGCTGCCCTGCGAGGGACATGCGGCGAGGGGCTCGCGTCCCGCAGTGTGAGCGGCCCCGCGCATAGAACGTTTGTGGCGATGATTATAGCAAGCAAACACTTGTGCTGTCAAGGGTTTTCAGCGTTTTTCCTCGCCAGATGGTATAATCGGCGGCCATGGACTATGTCATCGCCGTCGATCTGGGGGGGACACAGCTGCGGGCGGCCCTGGTGGCCGCCGACGGGCGGGTCGTCGCCCACGAGCGCACGCCGACCCTGGTCCAGGAGGGCCCGCTCGCGGTCGTCGGCCGTATGCTGACCCTGATCGCCAGGGTCCGCCTGCTCCTCCCCGCGGGCGGTCGGCTGCTCGGCGTCGGCATCGGCGCGCCCGGCCCCCTTGACCCCGAGACGGGCATCGTCTACTCGCCCCCGAACCTGCCGGGATGGGAGGCGTTCCCGCTGCGCCAGATGGTCGCCGACGCCCTGGGCCTGCCGGTGGCCCTCGGCAATGACGCCAACGCGGCTGCCCTGGCCGAGTGGCGCTTCGGCGGCGGCCAGGGGCGCCAGCATATCGTTTACATAACGGTAAGTACGGGCATCGGCGGGGGGGGGCTCGGGGGCGGGCGGCCGCTGCTCGGCCGCCTGGGGCCCGGCCCCCCGCTGGGCTTCCCTCTCCCCGGCCC
>DAOLDO010000005.1:0-23883 GCA_035327325.1 Chloroflexaceae bacterium
GGAGGTAGCTGCTGAGCGCGTCCTTGCCGCCCGGCTCCTTGATGATCGCCTTGCCCTCGTTCACCAGCCGGGCGTACTGCTCGGCCAGATCCTCAGGCAGATCGAAGAAGACCACGCCCTCGTGGTAGGGCGGCAGCAGGAACCCCATCTGGCGGAGCAGGATGAAGATGAACTGGCTCTGCATGATCGCCGCCAGCTCCGCGGTCAGGCCGTTGCGCTCCTCGACCCGCACGTAGGCCGCGTTGCGCTTACCGCTGAAGGCCTGGGCCTCCTCCTCGACCACCTGCGAGGTGATCGTGTCGAGGATGCCCAGTCGCTCGACGAACGCCTTCTCCTCGTCCCAGCGGAACTCCTGGCGGACGAAGACGTTGTCCATGCGCTGGAGCATCCAGTAGGCGGTGCTGGCCTTGCCCCCGTACGGGCTGCCGGTCAGCCCCTCCGAGCGGTGCGCATGGCGCAGCAGCCGGCCCCAGATCCGCCCCCGCGCCGACGTGCGTCCCTTCATGGCGTGGAACTCGTCAGTGATCACGAAGTCGGTCTGGGCGGCGTAGCCCCGCGCGACGATGAAGTCGCCCAGGGCCATGCGCGGGTTGGAGGTTGGGCGCTGGCCCCACGGGATGACGCGACGGGCTGCGCCGGTGTGGGGGTCCAACTCGGTGACGTGGCTATGGAGGTAGGTCGGGTCGTTGAAGATCGGCAGCGCGCGGTCGCTGACGTTGTCCTGCTTGCGGCTCTGCTGGCCGAGAACGCCGCCGCAGAACGGGCAGCGCACCATGCCCGCCTTGCGCAAGGAGTCGGGCGTATGCGGGAAGCCGTCCTTGCTCCGCACGCGCCTGCCGCAATCGGGGCAGAACAGGCCGTCGAAGTGCCAGAGCGGGGTCGGCTGCTCGCCCTTGAGCGTCTCGCGGAAGGCGTGGCCACAGCGGAACAGGAGATCCCGCCGCCGCGTCCGCTCGCTCACCCCAGGGCCGTAGACCCTGGTCGTGCTCGCGTCGCCATTGGCCGCAGCGACCCGCTGGGCCTGGCGGGTGGACTGCCGCTTGCGGGCGGCTTTCTCGCGCTGCTTGAGCTCGTCCCACTCGCGGCGCTCCTCGGCGAGCAGGCGCTGGTAGAACTCGGCGCGCCAGGCGTGCCACTGCCCCTCGGAGCGCTCCTCGTCATCGGGGTTGGCCGTCGGCGCGGGCGGCGCGGGGCGGTGTGCGGTCGCGGCCACCTCCCAGCCGCAGCTCAGGCTGAACTTGGAGAAGGCGATGAAGCCGACCCGCGGCGTGGCGGGATCAGCCCTGGCGCCCGCGTAGAAGGCGCTGACCTGGGCGGGCGTCTCAAGGATGGTGCTGTGCCAGCCCGGCAGCAGGTCGCGCCACTCGGCGATCCACTGCGGCAGCGCCGGCCGGTCGATGCCGGGTAGCGCCTGGTCGTGCGCCAGCACCTGGGCCAGCTCGCCGACCAGGTGGTTCGGCGCGATGACCAGGGTGGTGAAGGCGCGCTGGGCGCCGTTGGTCGGCAGCAGCTGGCGCAGCACCTCGGCGGTGCCGGCGGCCAGGCTGCTCTTTCCGCAGCCCATGTCCGCTCCCAGGCCCAGCACCCGGCGATGCTTGCCGGTGTGCGGATCGGGGCCGCGGAAGGCGACATACGATGCTGCGATGATGTGCTGCTGCATCGGGATGTAGCCGGGCGCGTAGCCGGGGAGGGCGCGGCCGCTCACCGAGACGATGCCGCTGAGGATGCCGGCCACCTCGGCCGGGAGCTGCATGTCGTAGATCGGCGGCGCGCTCCGTGCGACGGCGTCGAGCAGGCTCTCGGCCGCGTCGGGAATATCCATCAGCGCCGCGATCCCGGTGTCGCCGGTGTAGCGCGTGATCGCCGCCGTCTCAGCGTCGAGGGTGACGACGACCGGCTCGCGGAGCTCCATGCGGTGGGTGTCGATGATCGTCGCGCCGTCGCTGCCGGCGCGCTCCTCCTGCCAGATGCGGGTGGTCTTGCGTGTGCTACCCTTGATCCGCACCGGCCGGTCGTCGATCGTGACCTGCATGTTGTTGATGTCGCCCTCGGCGACGCGCAGGGCGGCGGCGACCTTGCCGAGCGGGAAGACCGGCCGGATGTGCCGGCGATCCCGACGGGCCGCCTGGAGGCGACCGCGATGCGTGCGCGCGCTCCAGGCGCCGCCGCATGCCATCACGTCGGCCTGAGCCTGCTCGGGCGTGGCGGCGTTGGCATCGCGCCAGATGAGCTGGCGCTGGGTCTTGAGCGGCGCCGGGATGCTGTAGCGCGGCTGCGGCTGGCACTCGAGCACCGGCAGGTCGCCGGCGAGCTTCTCTGCAATCTGCCGTGCGCGGGCCTGCAACTCCTGGCCGGTGCGATCCGTCGCGCGAACCACACCGATCACCAGCACCTCGCGGTAGTGGCGCTGCTCCTCGGGGAGCGCCACTAGCGTCACCCGGTCGTAGCAGCGGGCCAGGTGGTTGAGCGTGCCGCGGTTCGTCAGCCAGACATCCTGCGGCGCGAGCATCAGGTGGATGCCGCCCGCCTGGAGCCAGCGGCCCTCCTCGACGATGCGCTTGAAGAAGAGCGGCTCGTAGCGGCCGCCGCCCTGCTCTTTGGGCTGCTGCCCGAAGGGCGGGTTGGTCCAGGCGACCTGAAAGAAGCCGGCGCTGGCCTGGAGCGACCGGATCGCGTCGGCGCCGAGGACATGGTCGCTAAACTGCGCGCACTGCGCCTTACGCCCATCAACCAGCTCGTTGAGGTAGAGCCGGTCGCGGCTGATCTGCCAGGCCTCCGCCATACCAGCCGCGGCCGCGCCGGTGCCGGCACAGATATCGGCCATCCGCGCTGCCGGCGGCGCCGGGGCGACGTAGGAGCAGATCGTCTGGATGAGCTCGGCGGCGAGCGGGACGTACTGATAGTTCGCCTCCATGGCAAGTCGGGTCATCGAAGCTTCCTTTCATCACTCGTCGTCAACATCGTCTTCGCCGCCCTCGCCGGCCTGCTCGATCACCTCCGCGATCGCGCTCGTGGCGCCGACCTCGCGAACGGCCAGGTCGTCATCACGCAGGGTCTCGGGCGCGACGCCACGCTGGATCGCGATGATCAGGCGGGTCCAGCGGGGTTCATCCGCCAGCACCCAGTAGCCCTGGCAGCCAGCGCTGGGCAGCGGGGTAATCAGCGCAGTCTCGGAGTCGTCGAGGTCGTTGCCGTAGGCCCAGAGCTGCGCCGCCCAGGCGAGGTCGAAGGGCACGCTGATGGCGCGGCTGAGCTGCTGGGCGAAGAGCGGTAGATCGGGGGCGCCGGCCGCGTCGTTGCCGGCCAGGTGCAGAAACGCCTGCCCCAGCTCCGGCTCGAAAGCGCTGCGATGGGTCAGGGCGAGGTGGCTGAGGCCGCTGGTGGGCAGCGGCTCGTCGTTCCAGTCGGTCACATACTGGTTGCGGCCATCGACCCGGCGCGGGTAGTGGCGCTGGTAGCCGGTGCGCACGGGGATCTGCTCCCGCCGCCCATCGAGCACGGCGGCCCAGAGCGCGCGGTTCTTGCTGACCCCGTTCACGCTGCTCAGGTGTAGCAGCACATCATTGCCGTCAGGGCTCTGGCGGCCAGGCAGCACGCAGACCGACACCGGCCAGTGCGCGGCGTCCTTCAGGTCGAGCCGGTGGAGATCGGCGCGCACGCGGAGCGGCCAGGGCGGCAGGGTGCGCGTGAGTGTCGAGCGGTCGGGATCCAGGGTGAAGGGCGGGCCATCGAGACAGGCCAGCAGCGCGGCGGTCCAGATCGGCAAGGTCGTCTGCGGCGGATACCAGTGCTGGCCGGTGCGCTCAGGCGGTTTGCCGCAGCTGCGCTCGCGCGTCGCCAGCCAGAAGGCGCGGAAGGTCTCAGGGGTGATCTGCTCGCGCAGGCTCCCATCGGACTGCACCACGCCGTCGATGATCTGGCCGAGGCTGGTGAGCAGCTCCTGCCAGAACCGCTGGGCGGCATAGGCGACCATCCAGTGGCCTTCGAGCCCTTCGGCGAAGCCGAGGGCGATCGGCGCCTCGGGGGCCTGGTCGCTGAGCTGGGCGAGATGCGCGCGCGCCAGGTGGCGGTCGTTGGAGATGGCGTGGAGGGCGGGCGCGAGCGGCGTGAGCAGCGGCAGGAGATCGAGCCGGGCGAAGAGATCGCCGGCGACGCCATCGGCGAAAATCGGTGCGGGAGACGCTCCCGGGCGGTTATCCTGAACCACCGGGAAGTGTGTGCGCAGGAGATCGAGGGCTGTATCAGCGTCGGAGCGCGACACCATCCAGCCGAGTGAGCTATAGCGGGCGCCGCGGCAGCGCGCCTTGATCTGATCGATAAAGGGTCGGCACGGCTCCGGCGGGCTGATCACAACCTCGCCGCCGCGCTCCCAGACCCTGGCAGGTGAGTCGAGCACAGGGAAGCCCCTTTCGTGATGAGAAAGCAAGAGCCCGCATCGGAGTGATGCGGGCTCGCCAGATGCGAATCAGGTTTTGTTGGCCAGCAGGAGCAGCTAGATCGGGAGCGCCTCCTCGTCCAGCAGCTCATCGCCGCTGAGCGAGCCATTCCCGTTCACATGGCCGTTGCTCTTCGCGCTGCCGTTCAGACCACGGCGCTGGGTGCGCCAGCTCTCGAACTGGCGGCGCACCTCGTAGCCGTAGGAGATCCACTCCTCGCCGACGAACAGCGTATTGAGCAGCTCGGCCTGGGGCGTGTCCGCCAGGGCCAGCATCGGCAGGGTGACGAGCGAGCCGTGGCCGGTGTCGGTGTAGCCCACCTGGCCTTTGGTGTTGACCAGGGTCGAGATCGGAAGCCAGAAGGTCCAGAGCGGCAGGCGCTTGCCGGCGATCTGCTCGGCCTCGCGCAGCAGGCCGCTGCGGTAGGTGTTGAAGATGCCGGTCTTGCCCATGACGGCGCGGCCGGTCATGCCGTGGAACGACCAGACGACCGGCTCGGCGATGCCCTCGGCGAGGCAGACAATCTCGGTGTGGATCTGCGCGCCGGGCTCCCACTCCGCGATGTAGCGGCGGTCCTTGCGCTTCTCGCCGCCCGAGACGACCTCGACGACGTGGTAGGGCTGCTGGCGCCAGGTGATCAGCGCCAGGTGCAGGGTGGGGGTCTCAAAGCCGGACTCGTTCTCGAAGCGCTGCGAAGGCGTCCACGGCTCGACCGGCTCCTGCTGGAGCGCGGTGCCCTTGACGTAGAAGATGCCGGGGGTCTTCGCCTGCTTGTTGCCGTTGTACCACCAGATCGCGGGCGTGGTCGGGGCGGCGTCATTGACGACCGGCGTCTCCACGGTGGCGATCCGCTCTGCGAACGTGCTCATGGAATTCCCTCCTGATCAGTGTGGGCTTCAAATGTCAGTAGACCGCTCCGCACGCATGCGGGCAGCCTGGGCAATGGTCGTATCAGTCGTGGCGAGGTGGTCAGCTGGCGCGCTGAGGGCCGCGCGGGATACGCGGGGGCGCGGCCGGAGCAGTGCGTGACGATGATGGGGCGGCCGTAACGGCGGGTGCGGATCGTGCGGGCGCTGGCGCTATGGCCGGGCGGGTCGCCGGCTCCTGAGGGCGCGGCTGAGAGGCGGGCGTGATGGCGCTGTGCGTCGACGCGAGCGTTACCAGATCGCGGACGATGACCTCAAAGGGGCAGCGCACGCGATCCTCAGGATCGTCGCTGGTAGTGGACTGCAGGCGACCCTCGACGAGGACGCGCGCGCCGGGCAGCAGGTCATTGCACTGCTCGGCAAGCGGCTCGTCCCAGGCCACCAGGCGGAAGCGCTCGAACGCGTGCGGGTCACGTGGCGTTGGCTGCGCGCAGACCAGGGAGAATGTAGTGTGCGGGATGCCATCGGCGGTGAACCGCATCTCCGGCTCCGCCTCCACCTGCCCGGTCACAGTGATGGTGTTGACGTCTTTTCGACCCATAGCAGCTCCTTGTGGTTGCGTGTGAAGAAGGCTGCTCAGGCGACCCTGGCATAGGATCGCTCGACAGCCTCAACGACGAAGAGATCACCAGAGCGCTGCGCCTGCGGTAGCAGTGCGGCGTAGAACGGCGCCGCGCCAGTAGTCGCCGAAATGATCAGCCGCTCACTATGGTGGTCGAGCACCCGTGTGAGGAGCGCCCGACCAATCCCCAGGCCGCGGGCCTCAGGCAGCACTTCGAGCCAGAACAGGCAGTTCCATCCGGCGTAGCGCCCATCGTCCAGGGTGACGGTGCAGGCGATACCGACCGGGCGGCGTTCGTGAAAGGCGATCGCCCAGCAGCCTTCGCCTCTGGCCCAGGTGGCGAGTCGCGCATCGACATCGCCCACGAAGGGATAGTCGAGCGCGGACGCGGCCACGAACTGCGCGATGATCGCGGGGCCAGGGCGGCGGTTCAGAATGATTGGCTCAGTCATCAAACACCACCTCGCCGACGATGATCGGCTGCGCCTGTGAGGTCGGCGCCGGACGTGGCTGAGGCGGAAAAGAGCGACGCCGGCCGGCACGGGTCAGCGCCCAGACGTAGAACACGACCAGGCCAACCAGGCAGAGCAGCGGCGTACCGAAGACGACAACCAGCACCGCGCCGACGACAAGCCAGGCGATGAGATCGTCCTGGCCCATCAGCAACAGGGTGACGAACATGCCGCCAATGGTCAGCACGCAGGCGACGATGCCAAGAGCAATCCTGGCGGCCAGAGACAGGCGGCGGCGGTGCATAGGGACTGGCGGCACGGTGGACCCCGCGACCGGCCTGAGTCGCGCGAGCGGCTGCGATGGCGTTCGGGCCAGAGCGGATGGTCGCGCCACGACCGGTGGGTGATCAGTGGAAGTGCGCAGACGGCCTGGCCTGCGCGGAGACGGTTCGGGCGTCATGACGGATGGCGACATAGACAATCCTCCTGGCAGGCTACCTGCGCGGACGCAGATCGATGCCTGCGGCAATAACAAGCTCAAGCGGCAACTGCGCGGCATAGGCGCGAAGGGGCACGGGCGTCGTCTGGATGAGCGAGCGCAGCGCGGCGGGGCCACGGCGCAGCAGAAAGCCGTCCAGGTCCTCTTTGTCCGCGCCCGGCGCCAGTGGAAGGGTCAGCACCAGCACCTGCAGGCCGGCCTGCACCAGGGTGAGCCCGTGACGGATTGTCCAGAGCTCCTCAGGCGCGAGCTGCTCATACCCGGCAGGATCGCGTGGGCGAGTCGCCCGGCTGTCGTAGGCCAGGATTGCGACCCGGACGCCGCGCTGAACCAGCTGCGTGGCCCACTCGTGGCGGAAGTAGTTCAGCCCGGGGTGGCCGATGGTCGGGTAGGGCAGCGTGCCAGCGCGGTAGGCGGCGGTCGCAGCCAGAGCCTTGAACTCGCCCTCGGTGATCAGGACGACCTCGCTCGCGGCGGTCGTCTCCCAGCAGAGCGGGGTGGTTGCCCCACGCCAGGCGTAGCTGCCTGGCAACGAGGTGTAGCCCGCGCCGGGGAAGTGCCGCGTGCGCAGATCGACCACCTGGTCGCCGTTGCGATAGGGGATGACGATCCGGCCGCAGAGATTCCAGTGGGCGCGCAGCGCCCCATTGTCATCGCGGGCGAGCACCCCGGCCTCTTCCGCGTAGGGCAGGAGCCTGGGCGAATGGCGCTCAAGGTAGGTCACGAGGGGCTGGGGGTCGCGCAGGGCATAGCCCAGCCTGGCCCAGCGGATCGTGGCGGAGTCAAAGCCGCGCTGGCGCAGGTAGGCCAGCGGCTCCGGGTTCCAAGGCTGATGCAGGTTCTCCTCAGCCCAGGCGGTGACGATGGCGTACAGCGCCCGGTAGTGCGGGATGTGCTCCGGCCTGGGGTTCGGGCCGTCCGCTCGTGGGCGGCGCGGCTCAGCCGGCTGGCTGGGGCGACGTGACTGCCGCTCATTGGTAAGCTCGGATGCCGGCCCCTTGCGGTTGCAGCGACGGCACCAGTAGCGCTCGCGCCCCGCCGGCAGCAGCCAGACGTGAAAGCGATCGCTATGGCGCTCATCGCCGCCGCAGAACGGGCAGGCGCCGGCGTACTCCTGGGCGGCCCGGCTCACCAGACGCAGTGGCGGAAGATGGGCGCTCAGCGCGCCGTGCAGGTACGTCGGCACAAAGACCTCCTTGGTGGGCGGCGAACAAAACGGCCTCGTGGTGGTGACCACGGGGCCGTTCTGCTCGCTGCGGATCGATTGTGCGTGCGCTAACCTGGCAGGCTACTTGCCGCCCTGAAGCTTGTCGAAGATGTCATCGAGCTCGTCCTCGTCGAACTCTTCCAGCTCGGGGACCGGCTGGTCCTGCTCCTGCTGCTCCTCGTCCTGCTCCTCGTCGTTGTTGGCGAACAGATCCTCGTTCATCGCAGCACCTCACACGCGACGGCCCGCAGCGACGGGCACGCCGGATCACGCGCAGCCCTGGGAGGCTGCGCACACGACTGATAAGCGCTCAACGCGCATGCGAAGGGCCGGGGAAGATCCTCCCCGGCGGGCGAATGCCGCCTGCGACCAGACAGTGCAGTTCAGAAATGACTGCCGGAAGCAGGGGTGGTGAGATGAGTATGGGAGAGGCGGGCCGGTGGGGCATCAGTCGGGCTGACCGATGCTGAGGGGGTGAGGATGAGGAGTAAGGCAGATGGTGCTGTTCAGAAGCGAGGAATCGATGAGGAAATCGAGCGCGCGAGTGTGGGCGTGCTACCACACCCCCGGCAGCACCCGCCACCGCACCTGCTGCGCATAGTGCTGGTACTGTGCGTCCTGGCCAAGTAGCGCCTCTTCGCGCTGGATGCGGGTGATCTGTATAGCCAGCCAGATGACGGCCACGAGCCCGTTCCACCACGAGGCGTAGGAGAGCAGAAAGCCGCCCACGATCGGCAGGTAGGCAGCATAGATTGGGTGCCTGACGACGCGGTAGAGCCGGCGGGTCTGCAGACCACGATGCGCCGGCTCTATGCCAAAGCTGCGGCCCAGCGAGAGGATGGCCGCTGTCGCGAGCAGGCTTCCGAGCACGACCAGCACAAGCCCTACGCCGGTAACGGGTGCCGTGGTCGCGCGCATGGCGAGCGGGAGTAGTGTGCCGGCCCAGGCGAGCAGGAGGTCTGTTCGCTGGCTGCCCTGGCCAGTGGCCGGACGATGCAGGAGCGTCAGGACGAAGATCGCGATGTGCTGCACGCCGAAGAGCAGCGACACCAGGTTGCCGGCGAGCGCTGCCTCCAGGTGGGCCTTGACCAGGGCGGTCATCACGATCAGCAGCGCCAGGTCGGTGGCCGACAGAGCAGGGCGTGTCCAGCGCGATCCGCGCCGCCTCATGAAGCCTCCTGCCACCACACCTGGGATGGCTGGCGCTGCGCCTCGACCGTAGGCAGCGGTGGGTCGGCGTTGAAGATCGTCTCGACGACCAGCGCCAGCTCACTGCGTGGGACGCGCACCAGCACCTCGCCGGCGCCGTCAGCCAGTGGGAGGCGCTCGATCCGCGCTGAATCCCGCAGCTCCAGGTGTCCCTCGACCAGCACCCGGCTGCCGGCACCAAACTGCTGCGTGACGCTGGCGGCCCGTGCGGCGCCGACGACCTCCATGGCGATGCGGGTTGTCTCAACGACCGGCTGCCCGACGAGCAAGAGCGTACGGGCGGCGCAGAGCGTGCTCACCGCGTAGACAACCCCATCGTCGCGAATGTGTCGCTCCAGGTCGCGGCTCAGATGGCCGATCATCAGCACCCGGCAAAGGTCCGACATGATCTACCTCGCTGATAAAGGCGTCGCCCGCAGGCTGAGCACATAGCGCAGATAGCGATCCTGCCCAAATCGCGTCACAACGCCGCGAACGGTGTTCCAGGCGACGCTGACCGCTGGCGTTGCAGACGTAGCTCGCCAGTAGACCGCATCGCCCCACTGGGCGAGCGGGACGAGCTGGGCGGGACTTCCCGGCGCCGGCGAGAGCACCCGTGCGTGGCTGGACGCTGTGAGCACCAGCGGCGGTAGTTGCTCGCTCCGCGATGCCGGCAGCAGCTGGGCGACCTCAACGAGCAGCGGTGCGAGCGCTGGATCGAGCGCTGAGCGTGGATCGTCCGGCAGTGCGAAGGCGAAGTAGGGCCGGACGATACCGCTCAGCTGCACCCACTGGCCGCGGCGCAGCGCCTGGCTGTGGGTATCGACCTCCGCTGCCAGGTAGACGCCGAGAGTGCCATAGCCAGGGTGGTGCAGCCAGCTGGCGAGGAGCAGGCGCTCACCACGGGCCGGCTGCGGCCGGGAACCCCGATCCGCCGCGCCGGCCGGCAGGCGCTGCTGCCAGGCGCTTGTCCGCCCCACCAGTGTGATGGTGGTGGAGTCGCGGTCGCTCACAAGGCGATCGGCTCGTCGCCTGTCTCGGGCGTCCGCGTGCGTGGCCGGCGCGGGCGCACCGGGCCGGGCTGCGCGGCAGGCTGGTCATCGCCGGCGTCTTCAAGGTCGCCAACGGGAGCCTCGCGGTGCTCATCGGCCGTCCGCATCGCCTGCACGGTATCGCGGTCCTGGGCCTCCAGGAGCGCGGAGCGCTCAGGCGGCGCAGCGGCCTCGCGGCGCGCCGGCGGGGTGCGCCGCCGCTCGCCGGCCTCGGCGATCAGGAGGGCGCGATTATCGCCGGCGGCCGGCGTGCCCTGCAGCAGCTCGACGTAGCCGACCTCAACGCGCACCCGGCGGCCGGTCAGCAGGCGCTGCTGCGCGCGGGCGATCTGGCGCTCCAGCGCCTCGGCGCTCAGCGGCTGCTGGCGTGCGCCGGCGGCCTGACCCTGGCGGCTCTCGCGCTGGGCGCGCTCCTGAGCGGCCTGGCGCTGCTGGCGCGCCGCCTCCGCGCGCTGGGCCAGGTCGGCATTGCGGGTCTCGAACTGTGTGCGCGTGCGCTCCAGTGCCGTCTGCACCGTCGCGTCCTCGAGCGCGGCGCGGGGCAGACGGAAGGTCGCCGGGCTCAGGCGACCCTCGATGCGCACCTTGTTGCCCGGGCGCAGCAGCGCGTCGCTGCCAGGGATGATCTCCTCGTCAGCGCTGATCAGCACCTCGACCGGGATCGACTTCACCACTGGCCGCACCGCGCGGCCGAAGCTGGCCGCCAGCACCTCGCGGTAGCGCAGCGTCACCCC
The DNA here is from genome assembly GCA_035327325.1 of Chloroflexaceae bacterium. Classification (GTDB taxonomy): domain Bacteria; phylum Chloroflexota; class Chloroflexia; order Chloroflexales; family Chloroflexaceae; genus CAIWXH01. The sequence goes on from DAOLDO010000005.1 coordinate 11,057, forward strand.
GGCGTAGTGCTCGACCAGCGTGCGCCGGTCGCCATACTGCCGACCGTAGACCCGCGGACGATCGACGACCTCACCCTCGAGCTGGACCCAGGCCATATCGGGCACGTCGTCGCCGATCTCCTGCACCCCGAGCACATCGATGCGGATATCCCAGGTGCGCCGGCCGACGTCGTAGGCGTCGCGCTGGAAGCGGCGATCGTAGTACTCCTCCATGCCGAGCGGGCCGAGCAGCGCGATGCGCTGGCCGTCGACGAGGAGGTGCTCGGCGCGGGCGCGCACCGCGTCGCTCATGGTGATCGGCAGGCGGTAGCTGGTGCGCGCGGCGCTCTGCGCATCGCCGACGACCTCGTTGATGCTCAGCTCGTAGCGATACTCGGCTGCGCCTAGCTCAGTGAAGATCCGCCGGCCCTCGCCGCGGCCGGTGGTGACCACCCGCACCGTGCCGACCAGCACCGTCAGGTTCTTGCTGCGCGGCCGCCCATCCGGCCCGGGCGTCCCGCTCGGTGCGCGGTCGCCGTGCAGCGCCGTGTCGAGCATCAGCGCGACGCTGTCGGGCAGGATGAGGCCGTGGCTCGTGCGGGCCGGCAGGTCGCTGGCGTCCGGAGGTGCGGGGAGCGGCTCAGAAGCAGCGGGATCGGCTGCGGGGCGAGGGGGTGCAGCCGGCGTGACATCCCAGTCCTCGGCCAGCAAACCCTGGCCGGCGCCGTTGGTCGGCATTGTTGTCCTCCTGGCAGTGCGCAGCGCGACGAGGAGGGCGCTGCGGAGCGGATGAGCCTGGAGGTATCATCGGCGCTCTGGGGCAGGAGGGCATCAGTTGAAATGGCGGATTTATGATTGCTGAGAGTGTGGCGTTGTTTCAGCGGCTTGTCAGGCTCTTGTATGAAAGCGCTGTAATCTCTACAAGCGAATTTAGGCGCCTTGCTGTAACACTGACATGATATACTAATATTAGGGGTAAGCCAGTCATGGGCGAACACACGTTCACTTGTGATAGGTGTCACCAATAATCGATATGCGTCTGCGACTTATGCACACAAGGAGGCTGATCCATGTCCAAGATGATTGTCCACTTTGAGGAAGTGAACGCCCTCGCCAGCGAAGTCAACCGCGGATCCGAAGAGCTCAATCAAATTGTGGGACGCCTCACGTCGGCTTTCGGCAACTCAACCGCATACTGGGAGGGCGATGCTCAGCGCGAGTTCAGTGGCGCATTCGAGCAGTGGAACGCCTCATGGATGAAGATGAACGACTCGCTTCAGGAGATGCAGCGGCTGATTCGTGAGTGGAATGAGAAGGCCCGCGAGTTGAATAGCTCTGTTCGGCGCGGTTAGTTTAATGCTGGCCGCTCCACGGAAACTTGACCGCAGGGTAGCGTGCATTCGTTGTCCTGCGGTCGCTCTATGGAGAATGTATGAGCATACGCCTGATAGATCATGGGCGTGCCGAAGCCGCGATCAGAGCCTCACGCGAATATGCTGACCTGCTGGCTGAGTTGGCACGTGCCCTTAAGGCGCAGCGAAATGAGATACACAGCCATTGGCAAGGTGCCAGCTTTGATCAGTTCAGTGAAGACATCGATTCGGTGTTGCGCCTGTTAAGCCACTCCGAAGCGGCCAGCCGCAGTGCAAGCCGGCGCATGGCGCAGGGCTTGCAGCGGGCCCGTGACGATGAGCGCGAGGCGGAGTTGCGAGCACTTCAGGGCTTGTAGATAGCAAGTAAACCTCAACGGCATAACGTTTTCTTTGTGCGTAATGATTTGAGCCAGGATATGACATCCAACCAACATCAAGAAATTATCCTCGACTCAGACAAGGTGCGCGCTTCATTGCCTGCGCTCACAAGCACCCTTGACTCCCTGGATGCTCAAACCTTTAGTGTTGTAAGGCACCTCGAAGAAGCCCAGCGTGGAGATCCCCACAAGTATCTCAGCGGCGGGATTTCTGAAGGCTTTGATGCGGGTGGTACATCGCAAAGAGCAGCTGCAGAACTGCGTGACGTAATCGACCGGGTGTATCAAACGCTGAACGCTTTTGATCACCATGATCGGAATTTTCGATTAGTTCATGCTGCTTCACCGGCACCTACAAGTTCACAAAGTGTTCCGTCCGTTTGCACGGACGAAGAACTTTTGTTTCCAAGCAAGGAAGACTATGTAGATAAAGATGATTACGGAAGCGAACCTCCTCCAGATAGTGAGAATCTAATAAATAAACTGCTTGAACTGGAATTGCCATGGTGGCTAGATGCTGGTCTAAGCTTTTTTGCCATTGGCGACATTATCGATATTATTCGCCAGCAAATCATCAACCGCTTTGCCGGAAAAGAGCCTGACAACTTAATTACAGCTATTGCAGTTTTTGGCCTTGTCGCGGATGCCGGATGGTTGCAGCCAATCCCATCAGTAGAGGACGCGCCAAATGCCATTCTTGCCCTGCTTAAAACGATCGCTAAACGCCTGCCAAAAGGCAAAACTCGCGATTATTTGGCCGAACTAATCGAAAAAGCTGCCAAGAATCCAGATGACCTTAAACGGTTGGTTGATTTTGGTGTTGCGCTGAGTAAACATCAAGACATTCTGGAAAAGTTGATTGCTAATCCTAAAGTGATGAGGGCTGCTCTGGAAGGCGGCAGCGAATTTGTGGAATTGTTGGCCAAATACGGAGATGAGGCATTTGATGCAGCACAGATACTAGGCAAACATGCGCCCAATGTCATCAAACAATATGATGAAATTGCACATTTACCCGGTTCTGACCGCATACTGAAAGACTTGCAAGTTGGTGGTACTATAACTTCGGGTGCTGTAGGTGAAATTCGCTACTTCCGTTCTATTAAAGATGATGTGGCCGAAGTTGCTTTACGTAGCTCCGACGGGCAGAAAGCGGCAGATGCAGTACTTAAAGACGGCACCATTATAGATGTAAAGAATTGGGATTTCCAAAGGGATTTTTACCAGAACCCCGCATCTCTCGATAAAGCCATAGACAAACTCTTAGATCAAGTAGATCTTCGCCGTGCTCAATATCCTGGTCAACCTATCAAATACGTATTTACTTCACCGTTAGATCAAGTGCCTGCATCCATAAAGGAAGCCTTAACAGAGGCGGATGTGATTTTGGAAGGGATGCCGTAATATGTTACACGGAGATACTACTGACTTCGTGGGATATAGCACTATTCAGCCTTCAATTTGTGAAAGCGGGGCCTTGCGGTTGTTGGTAAGTAGATATTTGAACATTGGTTACGAATTAACCAAGGGCCTTGCATATCCATTTGATGACCCTAATAATAGGTTGATCACAGGTAGTGAAATTGATCAGGCAATTCGTAATGCTTGCGATTTCTCTAATCGTCGACGCACACTACATTTTTGGCGAGCACCCTTTGCGTTTTCGGTGCGTTTATCTCAGCCATTAACTGGCGTCATTGAGTGGACACTCTTTGTTCAGTCTGACACTCTTTTAGGGTTCGACAACAATCTAGGAGAACAGAATGCTGCTGAGTTCATGAATGTAGTGAGTGTTGCTATCGAAATGTTGCCGACATATTATGGCTGCCTTTACACTTCGCAAAATCCGCCTAGTTTGGAGGACGTTATAAGAGGGGTAGTGTCAAAGGTTTACCCCGCTAATTATTTTGGAGATTCTTTTTTTGGGTTGGTGGAACGCGAAAAGTTGTCTGGCATGCATGCTTGGCTTAATGAAACTGTCGGCTCAGGGAGACTAGTAGTGCCCAGCATCAAGGCCTTATATGCTGACGATAACCCAGCCTTGCAGGAGGCAAATCGTTATCTTTTTGGAAGAGTTGAGCCATCTATTGCGGATGAACAGAATGACTGATGGAGCGAAAGTTCGTCTTTATTTATAGTGCTCGGAATTGCATATAACGGTCTTATGAATCGTACCGAACCCATCCTTTGCACCATCCACTACATCGTAGATGGTCAGGAATATCAATACAATGACGATCAGTATCTCCCCGATATTCCCATCGCGGGGGTGATTAAGCGACTGGTTGAACTCATCAAGCTACAGCCTTATCTGGACGAGCCGCAGCAAGGAGTGCCAACCCTTCATACGGCTCTGGAAGCGCCCCCTCTAGATCCAGCGATAACCTTGAGCGCTGCCGGCCTTGTAGATGGCGCCCAGATCTGGCTGGTTATCACGCCAACCTATCTCCCGACAACTATCCACTGGTCGGCAGGGAAATCTGGAGGCCAGCTAGACCTGGTTTTACCTACACGCCTGATAGTCAGTGAGCATATCAGCAACCTACTCGAAAAGCTAGCACTGCGCGAGCGGGTTGATGGCCCGATGAAGTCAGTGCCCTCTCTGCATAGTGCGGCAGATGCTCCCGCACTTGCGTTAGACCAGAATCTTCTGGATCTCAAGCTGCGCGCAAACGGCCAGCTGTGGTTCAAGGTGGAGCCGGCCTTTCTGCCAGTTACGCTGCATTGGCAAGATGCCCACGGTGAACAGGCAAAGCGGCTATTTCTTGATGTTGAGAAAATGCTCGGTGAGCATCTGGCTGAGCGCGTGCGCTTGATCCCGGCTGCAAGGGAGGCGATCAGCGGGCCTGAAAAATGCGTTGCCTCATTACGCACAACTCCCCAAGGTGTTGATCTACCAGCCGATCAAAAGCTGCGCGATGCTCAAATTACTGAAGATACCGACCTCTGGATTGTATGGGTGCCGACAGTTGCCGAGATAACTCTGCACTACCCCGAAGATCAAGGTGATGCCTTCAAGGCGCTGCGAATGGCGCTGCCGCTCAATCGTTCCATAAGTGACATCATACGCGATGTCGCTCATGAGATTGGTTTGGCCAGTTCACGCATCCAGCTTGCATCATCACAAGACGCGCGGCCCTGGTCTGCCCAAAGCACCTTGGCTGATCACCGTATCCGTTCAGGTGACGATATCTGGGTACGTGCTGTCAACCCCCCCCGGCCGCCAGCGCCGATCATTATTGCAGGCGTTGTCGCAGTGCTGACCGTAGCTGCGCTCATTCTTGGCGTGGGGCGACTACTCGGTTCAACTCAATCGCCTCAACCTACCGCGCTCGCAGAAGCGCCAACTGTAACGTTGGTTCAATCATCAATACCTACCGTTCCTCCGGCAACTGCAATCCCTACATCAATTCCAACTCCAACTCGAACTATCGAAGAGCAGAAGCGATTTGATTACGCTCTCGGGCGTGAGGCGTACCAGAATCAAGACTGGCCAGGAGCCACAGATGCTCTCAAGCGCGTCTATGCTCTTGATCCAGCATATCTTGATACAGTTGAGACACTCGCCGCCACACAGTACAACTGGGCAGTTAATACACTTACCAGCGCCGACAGGGCAACAGAGTCACTTACAATCCTTCGCGAGACTTTTGTCTACTCCCCAACTCATCAGCCAGCCCGCGATCTAGAGCAGAGGCTGGTTCTCTACACTGATGGTGTGTCCGCAGCTGAAGCACAAGATTGGGAGACGACAATTCGCTCCTTTGAGCAACTCCGTGGCATAAGCCCAGACTTTCTCGATGTCGCACAGCAGCTTTATGATGCATATATGGCAATTTCAAATCAACGACGCGAAGCTAACAACTCAACTGATGCGTTGGCGAGTTGCCGTTTAGCAGCGGAACTTCCCGTGAATGATACATCCGCTGCTGATGAGTGTGTAGTGGCTCTGTCACCGCCTCCTGTACAGCCTGCAGTGCCTGCGCAACCTCCTGCTCCTGCGAGACCGTCCAGGCTGGCAGTCTCTCTGCGCGATCGCGACCCGAATAGACCAACATGCATTTCAGTACGGGTCAGGTTTATTGATAGTAGCGGTTGGTACTTCAAGGTCAACGGTCTCAATATCGAGCCAGCGTATTTTCGTGGAGGGGACGCACAAACTTGTAGTTTACAGCCTGAGCAGCAGGTCACTTTTAACATTTACAATAGTCGAGGCAATATTGTACAGGGGGGTGAAGGTATTCGAGCAAAAGGGTCGGATATATTTTACGCAGACTGGGTACGGTAAACCCGGATGAGTACCTCAATGCAAAATTCTGGTATCACGAAGCCCGAAAACACTGCTCAACCAGTCCGTCGCATAAATTTCAATCGGCCACCGCGGATTCGCCCTGTTCTCACCAAAAAGACCATTATTCTCCCCAAACCACCACGTGAAGGAGGGCAAGGTCGAGGCGGAGCTATTCTTTCCTCACTCCTGATCTCAGGCACCATGATTGGTGCCTCCTATTTCGTAAGTCAGACGCGTGGAACATCGCCTGTCTTTCTGTTAATTACCGCCGCAACTGCGGTGGCCTTTCTCGTCGTTTCGATTGCTCAATGGATTGCCGATTACCGGGAGCGACGGCGTGAGCGGCGTGAATATCGCCGCGCATTGCGGCGAACCGCTGTTGAATTTATACAGTTGTATATTGATGAACAATCTACGCATCAGTATATCCACCCTGTATTGACTAAAGACCAGGCTGTCTCTAATGCTCAACTTCTGTATGCAGAGTTGTGTGAACTGATCAACACCTTTCTACCTCGTTCGATTTGGCAGCGACTCCTCAGCCGGCACACATCACCTAATGAGCTCGGAATTGAAATTTCTTCAACCCATCAAGAGAAGGGTCTGCCACCATGCCTACTGGCCATTGCTGGTTGTGATGAGGCAAATCAGCCTTCCGCATTTAAGAATCCTCAACCAAGACTCTGGGAGCGCCGGCCTGGAGACGCTGATGCACTGACGCTTCGTGTGGGAACAATATCTCGGCCTGCTGGTTTCAGCATCGACTCACGAAGCCAATTGGAACGAGATTCGGAAGTAGAACATCTCTGCGAACGATTTCTAACTGTTCGCAATCAACCCTTTACTGTTTCACTAATTGAAACGGGCTCGTTAGGCGTTGCAGGTGTATCCTCAATCCGTGAGCAATTTACACACAGCCTTGTTTGGCAAATAATAACTCATCATGCTCCGTCGGAGGTGCGTATAGCTGCTCTATATGATCCGGCACAACACGGACTCTGGCAGCGTTTGATTCGCGCTCCCCACTTTATCCCCCTGAATGGTGATCGGTTGCGTCGAATGTTTCCTGAAACACAGGCAGACATTGAACGCTCACTTCGCCTATTGATTGATGAACTCGGACAGCGTTCGGAACGTGGGGAAGATGAAACAATACCTCCTCCTCGGCTGGTCTTAGTAGTTGATAATGACAAGTCCATTCAGCAACACCCGGTGCTAAAGGAACTATTGCGTCGGGGGAAGGATTATGGAATCCACTCAATCGTAATTTGCGATTCGTGGGACGCAATTCCAGGCGAATGTGGAGCTGCGGTACGGCTGCATGACCAGGCAAAAGCTGAACTTGTCATTGCAGGAAATGCGTGGTCGGATCCTTTTACACCGTTGCTGGCCCCTATCGAATTGAGTGACCAACTCGGACGAGCCCTCATTCGACTCACTCTCAACGAAATGGGAGGAGATCGTGAGATTCCGAGGGCTGTACGCCTGCATAAATTGTTGCAGAAGCAAGTCGAGGATTTTGATTTTATACAGCAGTGGCGGAAACCAATTGCGCTGTCGTGGCACGCTGATGTGCCAATAGGAGCAGGCGAGCGCGATGCACCAATGTACCTCGACCTAAACGATGAACATGATGGCCCTCACGGTATAGTGGCAGGTAAAACAGGTGCTGGGAAGAGTGAACTCCTTCAATCAATCATCACATCAATTGCTGCCACACATGGACCTGATAGAGCAGAATTCTTGCTCATTGACTTCAAGGGCGGAGCAGCATTGCGAATTTTCGCCGATCTCCCACACACTGTTGGATTAGTTACCGATCTTCAAGATCGGCGGCTCGCTGAGCGTGCCATTACTGCGATGCGTAGCGAGTTACGCCGCCGAAAGGAGATACTAAAGGAGGCGGGTGAAAAAGTCCAGAATATCAAAGACTATCGAGCATTACCTGGCTCACACCAGCCTTTAGCGAATCTTCTTATCATTATTGATGAGTTCGATACGATGGTCAGGGAGCAACCCGGGTTTGTTGATGAGTTGATTACAGTTGTCAAGCAAGGTCGCTCTCTCGGGGTACATTTGTTGGTGGCTACCCAGCAGCCAAGCATCGCTGTTAAAGACGAGATCAAGGGACAATTGAATTACTGGCTCGCACTCCGGCTAGGTTCAGTTGCTGACAGTCGAGAGATGCTGCAGCGTCCTGATGCGTTCTTCTTACCCTCGGATCTACCGGGACGTGCCTATAAGCGCGTAGGTACAAAGCTTGAACTATTCCAGGCTGCTCGTATCAGTGCACCTTTTCAAGACGATGGAGGCGATGACGAGATCTTGAAGTTGCGTAGTTGGGCAAGCGGTAACGTACAGCGATCCACAACTTTGCAAGAGCAAAGACCTAGCCAGGAACGTGACATCGATGTGCTTGCCCAGAAGATCAAGGAGGCCGGCAAACAACATCTACGGCGTAGTATCTGGTCTCCTCCTCTGCCTACCAGGCTTACTCTGTCACAGCGATTACCGGGTGAGCTTCAAGTTTTATCATCAGATAAAGTGTCGATATTGCAGCAAGCCCTGCGTCAAGATCTCACTGCAGAGCCCATGATCTCAGACGATACCTGTCGCTCCCTCCAGCCTATTCCTCTTGGGTTGCTAGATGTACCCCAGGCAAGTCAGCAAGAGATTCTTCACCTAGACTTACAAAGTGGTCACCTATTGGTCTTTGGCGCTCCAGCAAGTGGAAAAACTCTGCTCATTCAAACGATCCTGCTGTCACTCGGGGTTACGATATCGCCTTCGCAGGCATGGTGTTATGTTATTAATGCGAGCGGGCAAGGTCTCACTATGTTCGACGACCTCCCACACGTGGGAGGTGTTGTCTCAGTACGTGATGTCGAAAAAGTTCGACGAGTGCTGTCAATGATTCAGCGCCAGTTAGAGATGCGTGAGTCGCCTCAAGAAGACAGTACTAATAGAACATCTAGTAACTCACAGCAAGTTGAATGGCCTGATATCATACTTATCATTGACAAGTTTGCACTGTTTCAGACCGAATACAAAGATACTGAGTTGCTAGACCTGTTGATCGATCTAGCCGCACGCGGACGCTCATATCGTGTCCATATCATTTTAACAGCCGATAGACCCATAGATGTGCCATATCGCCTGCAGGGGTTATTTGAGCATCGTTGGAGTCTACGACTCACTGATGAAGGCGATTCGGTCAGTATCATTGGACGTAAGGATGCTGCCCGTATTCCGATTGATGTTCCAGGCCGTGGATACGTACTGCATGCTGAGCATGGGTGGCTTGAGTTTCAAATTGCGCTGCCTTATATTCACACAGACAAACCAGATCCAGCGAAAACCCTTGAAGATGAACTAAATCGAACTGCTGTAGAAGTTGAAAACCTCCTGAACGCAGAGGTGGCTGTGCGAACACGAGATATTATTGGGATTACTCGTCGATACTGGCAAATTCATGGCGTAGAAGATCGATTGAGTGAACCGCCAAAAGTCGAACCATTGCCTGGTAACATCCCCTTCAATTCTTTCTGGCAAAAAGTACCTACAGCAGTCAATGGCTCAGACTCGAGTGAGTGCATAATTGAGGCATTTTTTGGTCTTGAATCGCAATCCCTCAGCGCAGCGAGTTTTGCCTTAAGTGCTACTAATCCTACGATTTTTGTTGGCGGTGGCCCTGGCTCCGGCAAGACCATCGCATTACGGACAATTGTTCGCTCAATAGCACTACGCTATGCCCCAGATGATGTCGATATCATATTAATTGATCCTCGACGCACGAGTTTCCGTACTCTACCCATTCTCCCACATGAACCTCTTTATGCGAGAACAGAAAGTGAGATTGCCGAGATCGCACAGCGTATTGAGGCACGACTTGAAACCGATGCTACAACAAATAGACCAGTAATTCTTTGTATTGATGATTATGATGTGGCACAGGATCAAATGAGTGACCAGTTTCAAAAGCCCGCATATAATGCGACGTCGAAGGTTAATCTGCATACAGTTATTGAAAAGGCTCTGAACCTCGGACGAGAGAGAGGTTTCTATATCGTTGTGGCAGCAAAAGCATTTTCATATCCTAGAGGCATCTTGGCTCAGATTAGCGACCTTCGACAAGGTCTCATTTTGCAGCCGCATAACTTCCCTTCTGCTTCCGGATTACTGGGCGTAGGCCTGCCGATTCCATTGGGTGGCAGACAGGAGATTATAGGTCGCGGTCTCAGAGTAGTTAATAGCTCGCGATTAGTGGTGCAGGTGGCCAACGACATAGGTTAGCACAGCTCTGTTTGAATAAAAAGAAGAACTTCTGGCTCACATCAAATAAATGATTTCAGAGTTAAGCCAGCTTCTGGCGGCTCAAATCGCCAACGTCCCTCTTCAAAATCCCATGGCCGCAATGATCGCGGTCTTCCAGATAAATCGTACCAAACCCAGATCTCACGCCTATCAGGCGTAATCCTGCGTGGGTTCCAGGGGTGCCAGAGTCTACCCGTGCCGAGGCTCAACGTCTCGACCGTGGTGAAGAAGGCGGGCAGGAGCGCGTGCTGCGTCCAGGCGCTCCAGATCGCCTCCAGTCGTGCGAAGCCTTTGTCGGTGATCCAGAGGAATATTGTGTGTGTGGCTGGCGGCCAGGCGGTCTGGTCCCAGCGGGCGCGCCAGTTGCGGGCGCGCTGCGCAAGCTGGCGGGCATCTTCGCTGCCACTGTCGATCTCGACCACCAGGCGCATAATGCCGATGCCCGGCGGCGGTGTGTAGTCCGCGCCGAGGTACTCCGGGGCGTAGGCGTCTGGCCGCGCCCGGCTCGCCGGCAGCCCGTCGAGGTCGTAGCCAATCGCGGCGAACCCGTCGCCGCGGGCATCGCTGCCGCTGAAGGGCCGGATCGCCCAGCCCATGCCGCTGACGCCCAGATCGCGCTGGATGTCCTCATACAGCGAGACGCCAAACCGATTGGCCAGCAGCAGCCCTGGCCGTACCCGCTCGGCGACCGGGCGCACCGGCGCGATGCGCGGGAAGCCCGCCTCGCGCAGCAGGCGGGCGCCGCTCCGGCCCAGTTGGTAGCAGCGCCCGCCAGGGACGGCGATCGGCTGGATGTATTGCTCCGCCTGCCAGCGACTGAGGCGCTCCGCGCGGGCCTGCCGGCTCACCGCCTCAGGCCAGACGAGCGCGCAGAGATCGTCCTCGTCGAGCAGGATGCAGTCGTTCAGCCGCTGGAGCATCAGCCGGGTGCGCTCGCCGAGCTTCTCCCAGGTGATGCGCCGGCGCGATCGGGTGGTGGGGGGCATAGTCGTAGCTCCGGTATGCTTGGGCCGAAGCATTCGCCGGGTCACTGTCCTGGCCATGTCACCATAGCGAATGCTTCGGCCTTACATCGTGCCCTGTCGTCTCGCGGGCGGGCCGGGCACGGACGGTGGTGTGACCGCTGGCCCGGCGGGCGACCGTGCCGGTTCGCGCTGCCGACGCCCGCGATCCTGCTGGGCCATGCTGAGCTCGTCGGTGGGGTAGCGTCGCACCAGGGCGGCCACATAGCAGGCGTTGATCAGCGGGTGGACGCCGTAGCGCTGCTGGCTGAGTTGCGCCAGGTGCTGCTCGGCCGGCAACGTGCGTGGAGTCTGGGTAAGCTGCTGCGCCTGGTGCTGCGCCCGCCGTACACTCACCGCCCGCAGCCGCTCAATCAGCTGCTGGACCTCGGCCCACGCCTGCCCGCTCAGCTGGCTCGCGCTCGTGACTCTGCCCTCGGCGACGAGTGCGGCGCTGTGATCCTGGTGAATGGCGCTGAGCCACTCGTGCGCGATCGCCCGGTAGACCGTCTCGGGCAGCAGGTCCGGGTGGGTCGCCAGCGCGTCGCCGACGCCCTGCTCGATCGCCTCTAGAGTCGCCAGATCCAGCGCCTCTGCTGGCGACGCCGGCTCGAAGGGTGGCAGCACTGTCGTGTGGTGTTCCGGCGCCGGCTGCTCCGGCGGGCGCTCGCGCGGGATGGCCGACATCAGGCCCATGTCCCGGCTCTGCACCGGAAAGCGTATGAGCAGCTCCTCGCGGGGCTTGACGCCGGTGAAGTCTTCGGGCTGGAGTCCCTGGTTGGCATAGGCGTTCACCAGGTCGCGGGTGTCGTCGCGTACGCCGCTGGTCAGGCACATACCGCCGATCACGTTCAGCACCATGCCGCCGAGCTTCTCCCCAAGCTGGTTCAGGCCCTGGTGCGCGCCGACCAGGCCGACGCCCATCGAGCGGGTGCGCGTCCACATGCGCTCGGCATCCTCCGCACGCTCGGCCTTGACGAACATCTGCACCTCGTCGACGAACAGCGGCCAGTCCCAGCGCTGCTCCGGGTCGCTCTGCTCCTGCTGGTTGAAGGTCGCGCTGACGATGCTCTGAAAGAGCGCCGCACCCCAGAAGGCGGCGTTCATCTCGCCGATCTTCTCCGGCACAAACTTGATGATCACGATCGCCTGCTCGCGCATCGCCGTTGTCAGGTCGATGGTCGACGCAGGCTGGCAGAGCAGGCGCTGGCCGGTCTCCGAGCCGACCAGACCGGTCAAGCGGCGCTTGAGGCTGTCGATCGAGGTCTTGATCTTCTCCGGCATCGCCGGCACCTGGATCAGCCAGTAGTCGCGGATGGCCTTGTCCACCACCCGGCTGAGCACCTCGTCGCGGTAGGCCGGCGAGAGGTAGAAGCGCTCGAGGTGGAGCAGCGTCGGCGTGCGCTCGCCCTCCAGGATCGCGCTGATGCCCATAAATAGCGCCTGCTGCATGCCCAGCGCGCCGGCCCAGATCTCCGGCTCGATGCGGGCG